>CAIRDU010000210.1 GCA_903877395.1 uncultured Planctomycetaceae bacterium | reverse complement strand
GTGCCAATAGAGAGAACCTGATGATTCGCAGCCAGTCCCATAGGGGAATCAAACGCCCGGAAGTGGGTGTTAAGTTTGCCATCTTGTGGCCTGAGAAAAACCAGTTTCCCGGCTTGATAAGTGGTTACTGCAAGCGAAGATCGCATTTCGCTTAATATAAGCGGGAAGCTTTCGGTATGCACGCTTCGCAGTGGTGGCAGTGCATTCGTATCGCTTTCTGGCGTAGAATCGTGTTTGTTTTCCGCTTTTTGATTGGCGGTCAAGCGAGCCCCCTTGTAAATAAGTCAAAGACAATTAATTAATATCACCTTATCGAATAGGGCATAAGACGAAAAGGCAAGGCGAGTTTCTGGAAAGAAGGATAGCCCGGTCAATGGCACTTCCGCAAGCGTTGGACGGTTGACGAACTGCCGATTGGGCGAAGGATGGGGCCGTTCAAGGCACGTCGGGCTGTGCCGTCAAAGCTTCTCCCCAAACTGCCGCTGGGCGAGCAGTTTTTTCACCGTCGGTGCAACCCTTCCCCGAGTCCGGCTTGCGGGTGGCTGGTTGAGCGTGAAAAACGATCCAGCCAACGGTAGTTTCGGGGGGGCTTTGAAGTCACGGCACAGCCCGACGTGCGGCGAGTGGCCTCAGCGTTGCCTCTTCGACCGCTCATCGCCCGTCGAACGGTTGCGGAAGTGCCGTTGACCGGGCTATCCTTACGACCGCCTCCAAACTGTGCCCATGCGCCGATCGCGATTAGCGAGACGTTCGGCGGCCGGCATCTCGCGCCCGCACAAACAAGCTGACAGGGAGTCGAAGGCTGATAAGCTCCGCACCGCACCCATGAAAACACGTCTGGGGTTCGCTCTCATCCCGCTGCTCAGCTGCCTTGCCCTCTCGGCCCGCGCCGCCGACCTGGTCGTTCCGGACGGTGTCCGCTTCGAGAGGGATATCGAGTATGCCGCCGCCGACGGCGCGCACCTGCGGCTCGACCTCGCGCGGCCAAAGACCGCCGACGGCCCGCTGCCCGCCGTTCTGTGCATCCACGGTGGCGGGTTCCGCGCCGGTAGCCGCCAAAGCTACGACCCGCTCTGCGTGACGCTCGCGCAGCACGGGTTCGTGGCGGCGACCATCAGCTACCGGCTCGCGCCCACCAACCAGTTCCCGGCCGCCGTCCACGACACGAAAGCGGCCGTGCGTTGGCTCCGCGCGAACTCCTCACGCTACGGCCTCGACCCAGCACGCATCGGCGTGACCGGCAGCTCGGCGGGCGGGCACCTCGCGCAGTTCCTCGGCGTCACGGCGGGCGTGGCGGAGTTCGAGGGCGCGGACAACCCCGGCCACTCCAGCGCCGTGGCCTGCGTGGTGAACGTCTATGGGCCGAGCGATTTCACCAAGTCTTACGGCAAGAGCGTGGACGCGCACGAGGTGCTGCCGCTCTGGCTCGGCGGGAACCTGGACACCGCGCTCCCTCAGCACATCCGTTCCAGCCCATTGAACTGGGTCACGCCCGCCGCCGCGCCGACGCTCCTCATCCACGGCACCGAGGACAAGCATGTGTCCTATGAGCAGGCGCTCTGGATGCGCGACCGTCTTGCGGCCTCCGGTGTGGCCGTTGAACTGCTAACGTTGGAGGGCGCGGGCCACGGCTTCCAAGGTGCGGACGCGGCGAAGGCCAAGGCCGCACTCATCGCCTACTTCGAACGACGCCTGAAGCGGTAGGCGGACCACCTCCTGCCGCTGCCCGTCGGACCTTTGAGATTGCGGATGCTGGCCGTTGGTCCAGAAATCCATCCTCCCATGAAGCTCCGCCTGCGCGATGCGAAGGCGACCGCAGTCGTGCTCAACGGCCAGTGGCCGGATGGACGCGCGAACCTCGTCAAAGGCACGAACGACGTGTGGAGCGTGACCGTCGGCCCGATCAAGCCGGGCGTGTGGGGCGAGGTAAGACCGTTGCCTTGACGATCCTTCTCCCCCCCGGGCTGCCCATCGTGAACTTCCCTGCCGGAATCTCAATTAACTCCATGCCAATCGTGTTAGTGACGCTCTTCGGCTCCGCCCCTTGTGCGATCGCGCACAGCAGCACCATCCCCACAACAGCAGCACGAATTGCAGTTCCTCCCGGTAAGCGTTGGTTAAAACTGGAGGCAATCTCCCCGGTGTGGGCGGGGTGGTGCGATCTCCCGCTTACTGTGCCGACTGACTGCGGGCCACGCGAAACCCTCGGGAGACGGTGCGGAGCACCGAGGTGGGGAAGCGGCTCGCAGACCGGCAGTAGTCCTGGTCGCGCCCACAGCTGCCGCCGCGATCCACGCGGTAAGACCCCCATTCGGTGCCAACCGGATCTGCGCCGCCCGGCAGCTTGTCACCGTACCAATCCGAGCACCACTCCCACACATTGCCGTGCATGTCGTGCAAGCCCCATGGGTTCGGCTTCTTCACGCCAACCTTGTGGAGATATGGATTGCCAGATGTATTGCCAATAAACCAGGCGTACTCGCTCAACTGCTTTGCATCGTCCCCAAATGAAAACGCCGTCGTCGTTCCTGCACGACACGCATACTCCCACTCTGCTTCTGTTGGCAGCCGGTACTCCTCACTGTCTTTCAACCCGCCAGCCTTGCGCTCTAAGTCCGTCAGCTTGCCGCAAAACTTCACGGCATCGTGAAAGGAAACGAAGGTAGCGGGGCAGTCATTGTCGGACTGACCGTAATTCTCTCCCTCCCACGGCTCCGTGCCCATCACTTGCTTCCACTGCCCTTGCGTCACTTCGGTCTTGCCTAGCCCGAATGGCTTTGTCAGCGTCACGGCAACTTGTTCCTCGTTGGGTTGACGACCCTCCTCACCCGCCGGGCTGCCCATCGTAAACTTCCCCGCTGGAATCTCAATCAACTCCATGCCAATCGAGTTC
>CAIRDU010000209.1 GCA_903877395.1 uncultured Planctomycetaceae bacterium | reverse complement strand
GATAGCTCTCAGCCCGGTCGGGGTTTATCCCCGACCGGGTTTTTTTATTCGGTTTTTGTCTCGCCCCGATTTTGAACTTCGCCACAATACGGTGCGTTTGAAGCGTGTTTCCGTGCCATTGCAAGCGTCACGTCAAGCGGTCGCTACGGACGGCTTTGTGTGTGCCGGTTGCCGCCGGCCCTGGAGAGCAAGTTACCCGTGGGCCAGCCAGCGTTCGGCGTCGAGGGCCGACATGCACCCTGTACCCGCCGCAGAGATGGCCTGGCGGTAGTAGTCGTCGGCTACATCACCGGCGGCAAACACACCCTCCACGCTGGTATTCGTGCGAAAGTGCTGCGTCCAGACGATGTACTTTTTAGGGGTCAGCGAGAGTTGTCCATCCAAAAACTCTGTGTTGGGCGTGTGGCCGATCGCCAGAAATACGCCAGCCACATCGAGCGTTGTTGTTTGGGAGGGCGTTGTGGTGCTCTGGAGTCGCACGCTGCTCACGCCGTGACTATCGTCGCCGAGCACCTCAGCTAAGCCAGAATTGAAATGGATTTGGATCTTCGGATCGGCGTGGGCGCGGCTGGCCATGATCTTCGAGGCACGCAGCGACTCGCGACGGTGCACCAGATGCACCTTGCTGGCAAACTTGGCCAGATAGGTTGCCTCTTCGACAGCCGAGTCGCCACCACCGACAACCACCAATGGCTTGTTTCGAAAACGAGGCAGCGCTCCGTCGCAAACCGCGCAGGCACTCACGCCCCGATTCTTAAAATGTTCCTCGCTGGGCAGTCCAAGCCAATTGGCACTGGCTCCCGTGGCCACGATCACGCACTGTGCCTCGACCACGCCCCCTTCGCTGGGGTAGAGCTTGAAGGGCCGCTTTGAAAAATCGACCTTGAGAATGTCGTCTGTAACGACGCGGGTGCCAAAGTTCACGGCCTGCTGTCGCATCAACTCCATAAGTTCTGGGCCGGTCACGCCTTCTCCGGCATGCGGTGCCATCATCTCACGGCGGCTGGCAGGGAGGGCCGATTCCAAAAAGCCAGTGAGATTTCCATGCGGGTATCCAGCGTAGTTTTCTACTTCGCTCGTGAGGGCAAGTTGCCCCAGCGGCAGCGTGCCGCTCATTCTGTTTTTTTCAGTGATTGCCCCTTCGTATACCAGCGGCTTGAGTTGGGCTCTGGCGGCATAGGTTGCGGCCGACCAGCCAGCCGGGCCGCTGCCGATGATCACGAGGGTTTCGGGTGTTGGTGTGGGCATGAGGGGCTCCCGCTGAAAGAGTGTGATTCAAAAGTGAGTGTGACTGAATGGTCAGTGGCGAGGGAAAACGGCCGCTGCCCGTCATGGAACCGCAGCATGATGTACAAAGTTGGCGTCTGCCGGAAGCCCCGGCCAACAACAACGCAATAGAGGGACCGTTCATGAGTCTGCTATACGTACTTCTGCCCAGTGCAGCGGTGCTGCTTTTGGCCTACTGGATCTACGGTGGTCTGCTGGTGAGGCTTTTCCAGTTAGATGCCTCAGCGATGACCCCCGCAGTCACGCTCCGAGACGACGTTGACTACGCGCCGATTCCACCGCAATTACTTCTGGGCCAACATTTCTCTGCGATCGCTGCGGCCGGGCCAATCGTGGGGCCAATCCTCGCAGGGGTAGCGTTTGGTTGGCTGCCTGCCTTGCTCTGGATTTTGGTTGGCAGCATTTTCATTGGCGGCGTTCACGATTTTGCGGCGTTGGTGGCATCCATTCGCCACAAGGCTCGTTCGATTGCGGAGGTGGTGCGAGAGCACATGAGTGAGCGGAGTTACGTTCTGTTTCTGGCGTTTGTGTGGATCGCGCTGGTCTACATCATCGTTGCGTTTGCCGACATCACTGCCTCTAGCTTTATAGGCAGGCAGACGCTGGAAAATGGTCAGGCTGTATCGGGAGGCGGGATTGCCACGTCGAGCCTCTTGTATCTCGTGCTGCCAGTGGTGATGGGGTTGTGCATGCGATTTCTGAAAATGCCCGTATGGTTGGCGACCGCGATTTTTCTGCCGCTCGTCGGCCTAGCGATCTGGGTGGGGCAGACCATTCCGTTTGATCTCGCGGCCGTGATTGGCGTGAGCGAACCGCAATCGCAGAAAATCTGGGGAGTGTTGTTGCTGCTCTATTGTTTGGTCGCCGCCATGGTGCCGATGTGGCTGTTGCTCCAGCCTCGCGGCCATCTGGGCGGCTGTTTTCTTTATGTGGCCCTCGGCGGTGCTGTGGTTGGCCTTATTGCCAGCGACAAGCTTGTGGCAGGCGATGCTTCGATTGTGTATCCAGCGTTTACGAACTGGCAGACGGCCCGTGCCGGTGATCTGATGCCGATGCTCTTTATCACGATTGCTTGCGGTGCCTGTTCAGGTTTTCACTCCTTGATTGCGTCTGGTACGACGAGCAAGCAGTTGCGCCTGGAAACAGACGCCCGATCCGTCGGCTACGGCACGATGCTCTTAGAGGCCATGGTGGCGGTAGTGAGTTTGTCGTGCGTGATGGTGCTGGCGGCAGATAGCCCACTGGCGAACCAACCGCCAAACTTTGTCTACGCCTTAGGCATGGGGCGGTTTTTGGAGATCCTCGGCGTGCCAACGGCGCTTGGCGTTTCGTTTGCCTTGATGGCCTTTACAACATTTGTGTACGACACGCTGGACGTCTGTACTCGGTTGGGTCGCTACATCATTCAGGAACTCACTGGCCTCGGTGGCCGTGCCGGGGCCTGGCTTGGAACGTCGCTGACCGCTGGCGTGCCACTGGTGTTTCTTCTGCGTCCGCATGTGGATGGCAATGGCGTTGCCGTTCCGGTATGGAAGACGTTCTGGAGCCTGTTCGGTGCGAGTAACCAACTGCTGGCTGCACTCACGCTGTTGGGCGTGACGGTGTGGCTCTGGCGCACGCGGCGGGCGGCGTGGATCTGGCTGGTGACGGGCGTACCGACGGTGTTCATGTATGCGATGAGCACATGGGCGCTGGCTCGCATGACGTTTCCACGATTTTCAAATGATGCGGGCTTCGTCCTGCCGGCCGACCCGGTGCCGTGGGCCGGCGTGGTGCTGTTAGCTCTCGCGGCTGTGATGCTCTTCGAAGCGATTCGCGTCATTGGGTTTGGCAAGGAGCCGCTGGCTCGGCTCTAGCACTCCCCAAAAAACTCGCTGTGGCGATCTCTAGAGGCTCAACGGGATGTTTTGGGCCAAGCGGCCGCAGTTAGGCATTTTCAAATCGTGTGGTATACTACCCGCGTAACGAGGTGGTAAGAGCGATCAGCCGAAGCTTCACAAGCGAGGCAGGGTCGTCATAATTGCATCTTCTTGGACCGGATGTTTTTCGAAGGTTGTGCGGCGCATATGCCGCGTAGAAGTCGAAAAACTCTGTCGCTCGACCGCGATTCCTGCTTGCCCCCTCCGCCGAACAACGCGGTTGTATCAACTGCGTGCGTGCCTTCGCTGCGAAGTCTTCGGCCGCCTGACGTGCGGTTGTGGTGCGTGGATGCCAAGGCAGGCCGTTGGTTCGGCGCGGAATGGGGTCGACTGCTCTTGAATGCTTGGCGGCAATTGGCTGCTGGCGAGTTCAACGGGCACCGATTGATGTGTCGCGAATGTGTTTGCGCACACCCTCCGATTGCCGCGCGCGTCGCGATCGACGTGCCGTAGTTGAAAGGGTTTGTATCGAAGCAATTGAGGATGGTTTGAGAATGAAAACACTTGAGACGTGTGAGACTGCAGTGCTGGATCGTGAAACCGTGACATTTGAAAGCCTAGGCCTGACAAAGCCGGTGCTCGAGGCGCTCGTCGCCGAGGGCTACACCGAACCGACACCTATTCAGGCCAAGGCCGTGCCGCATGTGCTCGCCGGTCGCGATCTATTCGGCTGCGCCCAGACAGGCACTGGAAAGACGGCTGCCTTTGCGCTGCCGCTCATCGAGCGGATGTTGGCGAAGCCGCAGCAACCGGGACCACGACGGTGTCGCGTATTGGTGCTCGCACCCACTCGCGAACTGGCCGGGCAGATTTACCAAAGCTTCCGGGCCTACGGAAAAAATGCCAACGTGAAATCAGCCGTGATTTATGGCGGAGTGAATCAGCGGCCACAGGCGGCGGCCATGATGCGAGGCGTTGATGTGCTCGTCGCCACGCCGGGTAGGTTGCTGGATCTCATCAACCAGAGATTGGTCGACATTCGCGCCGTCGAATTTCTAGTTCTGGACGAAGCCGACCGCATGCTTGATATGGGCTTTATTCACGACGTACGGCGCATCGTTGCCATGCTACCCAAAGACCGTCAAACGCTCTTTTTCTCGGCTACCTTGCCGAGCGAGGTGCGTCACTTGGCCGATTCAATGCTGCGCAATCCGATGGAAGTGAAGACCACACCGCAGGCGACGTCGGCTGAAACGGTGACGCAGTCTGTGTTTTTTCTTCCGCAGAGACAAAAGCGGCACCTGCTCGTGCATCTGCTGAAAAACGAGGCGATGACTCGCGTGATCGTGTTCACTCGCACAAAGCACGGGGCCGATAAACTGCAGCGAGATCTTGATAAGGTCGGCATTCGCTCGGCGGCAATTCACGGCAATAAGAGCCAGAATCAGCGAGAGAAGGCGTTGGCTGCATTTAAGTCGCCGCAGCCCCCGGTGTTGATTGCCACGGACATTGCGGCCCGTGGCATCGATGTTGATCAGGTGTCGCATGTTGTGAATTACGAACTGCCACACGAGCCAGAAACGTACGTGCATCGCATTGGTCGTACTGGGCGTGCGGGCATGACTGGTGAAGCCGTTACCTTTTGCGATCCGGAAGAACGGTCGCGGTTGAAGGCGATCGAAAAGCTACTGCGAAAGCCGATTCGGCCCCGCAGCGATCTGCCGGAGTTGCCGAAGGGCGAAGCCAGCGATGCGACTCGCCCGCCCCGAAGAGATGGCGGTCACGACGGGCATCGCGATGAGGGCCGTCGCGCCGGCGGTGCGGGCCGTGGTGGGCAGCGTGGAAGTGGGCAGGGCCGCGACGGGCAGCGATCCAGTGGTATCCGTCACAAGCGCACAGTTGGCGGCCATACCGGTGGCCCGCAGCCGCACCGGGCTGCTCGGCGGCACACTGCCACAGGGCCGTCGGGTGAGGGGCCAAAGCCAGACACTGGTCCGGCAGCGACGGTTGGCGAGAACAAAGCCAAAAAGAAACATCGCAGAGCACTCTAGCAGTCGAACGCTTTGTCAAAGCTCACGGTCAAGGAATGCCCAGCTCAGAGCGTCCATGAACGCTTTTTGCTTGTTGTCTGCTGCGCCGCCGTGTCCGCCTTCGATATTTTCATAAGAGAGCACCTGCTTTCCATAGGCCTTAAGCTGCGCCGTCATCTTGCGGGCGTGGCCTGGGTGCACGCGATCGTCGCGAGTGGATGTGGTAATTAAAAGCGGAGGATAGGCTCGCGTATGATCGATATTGTGATAGGGAGAGAATGGACGAATAAACTCCCATTCTTCCGGTCGATCCGGATTGCCGTACTCGCCGATCCAACTGGCGCCAGCCAGCAGTGTGTGGTAGCGTCGCATGTCCAAGAGAGGCACCTGGCAGACAATCGCCCCGAAGAGTTCTGGCCGCATCGTGAGCATGTTC
>CAIRDU010000208.1 GCA_903877395.1 uncultured Planctomycetaceae bacterium | reverse complement strand
CGAACCAGCGCCTGTCGAACCAGCGCCTGTCGAACTGGCGATGCCGGCGACTGCCGATCCATTACCAGTTGCGGCAGTCTGAAATTTTGATGTGCCTCCATAGCGACCTCCCGCAGAGCCTTCGGTGCTACCGTCGGAGCCGCCAACCTGCGAAACTGTTGGTTCGAATGGTTCGCGCTGACCACCTGCTCCACCGTCGTGGATGCTGGGACCACCTGGCCCCGGACCGTTTTGGCCATGAGTCGGTCCGGAACCGCCATTACTGCCAGAAGATCCAGCAGAAGATCCAGATAGGCCACCGCGATTGCCGGTGCCTCCTAAAATCGCGTCGCCCGTTCCGGCCTCGTCTGACGCTCCACTGCCGCCGGCAACCAGCGGCCGCCCCGGCCCTCCATCGCCGCCATCAGCACCGGAACCGCTGTGTGTGCCGCCCCCTAGGCCACCATCTGCCCCCTCCTGGTTAGACCAGTTCCAACGCGACTGATCACCCAACACGCTAGGACCACCATCGGCAATCACGCCGCCGCGAGTCGTGGCCGCGCGATACTGTTGCGATGGCCGCGAGGGCTTGGCTGGCCGCACCTCGGCCAGCCAAGCCAGCCGACGGCGAGATTCCACAATGGCCTGCGTCTCCACCTCCGCCAACGTGGCGTCACGAGGCGGAAACGAAAGCGTCCAATCTTCATCAATTAACTGATAGCCAAACTCCGTGCCCCATGATTGAATCGCCTCTCGGGCTGCGTAGTATGCCATCACACCGGACGGCCGCACCAACAGCAGCGGATAGGGCTGAATGGCAGGATCCCCAGAGGCCACTCCGCTTTTTGTGATCTGCTCTCTGGCCGCACGCAGCGCACTGGCCAACGGATTGCCCGGGCCCGGAGGCCCTTCAAAATCAGATGGACTCAGACGGATGCCCTCCGGTTGTAAAAACACGCCGTCGCCGCAGCACTCGATATACAGCGGCCTGCGGTGCGTGCCGTTGATGCCAACGTAAGGCACCACCGCATAGGCCGGGGGCTTGGTGGCCAATTCTGCCCGTGTTTTGTCGAGCGACTCTCGTGAACTCTTCAGCCGTTCCTCCAGCGTCGCCAGCTCTGCGGCTGCCGTGCGTCGCCCGCCCCCGGCCGCTAATGTTTCGCCCGTGCGCACCACCTGATCTAACTCATCGGACATCTGCCGGGTGTGCTCCTCAATACCTGCGAGTTGGAGCCTTGCCTTGGCAAGATCCGCAGACGTGCGATCCCGTACGCCGCCGAGTTGCTCCACACGCCACGCGAGGCTGTCCCTAGCCAGTTCCAATTGCTCGACCGCAGCGGCTGCCTCTGCGTGATCGCCATTCTGTACCGAGCGGCTAAACAAAACGAGCAGCACCAACAGCGCGCCCATCATGCATAACAGCACGGCGAGAAACGGGAACAGCGAAATGGTTGGCCCTTCGAGGGTTCGTTGGCGAGTCATGCAGCCTTTCCGGATCGGCGGTCAACCAATAATTCAACACGACGCTGCTCGGCCGAAGCATCGCCCGCGCGGGCGGCCAGCAACTGCACGGCAGTAGCAAGCGTGGCAAGCGTTTCCTCGAAACGCCCTGTCGCAGTCAATGCAGACAGATTTGATTCGAGCACCCGCTCGAGCGCTGCGACGTCCCGCGTGGCGTCCACAACTTTTTCAAGCAGCAGCGTTTGTCCGACGAGCGTCTGCTGATGCTGCTCAAAGCTGCGCATCGCGGCTGCCATCGATTCTGCGGCAAGCGCCCAACGATCTTCTCGCTGCGATCCCAAATGAGCGTGGGCCTGCACAAGCGAATCGGTCCACTTCGCCAACGTGATGTCGAGCGAACCTGAGAGCGACGACTGCAACTGGTGCCCGGTCGTCGTAAACACTTTCTCAATGCTGCCGGCGGCAGAATGCTCTAGGGCTCTCCACGATTGCTCTTGCGCTTCCAAGAGCTTGGCCGAACTGCGGCCCATCGCTTCGCCCAGTCGCGCCACAGCCAATGCTGTGCCGTCGGCGGTGGCCAGCGACTGAAAGCGACCCGCCAACGATTCCCATGCCGCCTGATCCACATCCGCTAGCAGCGATTGTTCGAAACGATCAGTAATAAACTGCAGGAACATCAACACCATCGACAGGGCCAGTGCCGTGGCGGTGGTGTCAAACGCCGTGCCAAGGCCCGCAACTACGCCTGAGATGTTTTCGAGTTGCGTCGGCGAAAGGCTTGCAATGGCCACCGTGATGCCGATGACCGTGCCCAAAAAGCCCATGATGGGAATGGCCCAAATCACAAATCGCACCAAGCCGTAGCTCTGTGCTGCGCGGGCCGCATCCAAATCGGCAAGATACTTGAGGTGGTCTTCGAGCGACTCGGCCGTTCCGGTGCGCACAACCAGATCGAGCGACTCTCGCAGACGACGCGGAAGATACCCACCGCGTTCGTCTGGGGCGGGCAGCGATGCTACCAACGCTTCGGCATCCACCGGATTGTTGCCCCCCTCGGGAGCGGCTTCCAGCAGCACATCCGCGACGCCAGACCGCTGGCGCACCAAATCAACGCCCTTGATCACAAGCGCGGAGAAACCCACGCCGAACATTATCACTTCGACGTACTCCACCCAGTGGCCTGCGAGATACCGGACCACATTGATATCCGTGACGATGCCGCCGTGAATCAAGGCGAAGAAACAAAATGCTAGAGCACCGCCCCACAAGAGCGGAGAACGGAGCAAAAGCGTTGATAACATGGCGATTTTTGGCACGCGAAATACCTCTCGAAGCAACGATTGAGCGGCTCTGACAGAACGCATCCTGCGCTCTGCACCACCTTCTCTATCGGTACGGCTTGCCCAACTGATTGAACCGAAACATCCGGCAGAGCGAAACAGCAACGAGACTCATATGAAACGGAAGGGATGGGCAAAATGGGGCCTTTGGGCCTGACCGTTGTTTTTCGGGATTGTCTGAAACCTCTTCCGCGCCGTAGGGTTTTGGGGTGAGATAGCGATGGTGTCGACCGTGTGTCCTTTGTGCGTGCCCTTGTTTGAATGGATGTTTGCTATGGCGTTGAACACTCTTGAGTGCTTTCTTCCTCGCCTCGCGGGGCGTTTTCGGCAGACCTTCTGGCGGCACGCAATCCATTGGGCTGCAGCGATCCTCGTGGCGGTGTTTGTTGTGGGGATGGCTGGCGGTCGACTTTTAGCCCAGCGACCGGCTGGGGTGCCCCCGTCGCCAGCCGGACTCCCGGCAGCCAGTGGCAGTACCCTTTGGATCTCGGCGACACCGCTGGACGACGCCCATCAACTGCTCATCGTGATCGATCCACAATTGCGAAACGCCGCGATCTATCACGTCGACGGCCCAGGCGGCACGCTCACGCTCAAAAGCACCCGTGACATCACTTGGGACCTCATGGTGGGCGACTTCAACGCCCAGGAGCCCAAGCCTTCCGCACTCAAAAAAATGCTGGAAATGGCCCCGTAAAGAAACCGGTGAGGCAAAATGCGACGCGGGCGGCTCTGCCGACGGTTCCGACTGCACGACGGACGCAATTCGGGCTAGAATGAGTGCGTTATTGCGTCGAATAATCGGAAGAGAAACGGGTGCCTCCCGCACGTGCACCTGAGATAGCGCCTCTATGGCTGGAAAGCATCCATGGCTGGAAAATTTCTGTCGCTCGAAGAGACTGCCCGGCAACTCGGGGTGAGCGTCGATGCGGTCAACATCCTCGTTGACCGCAAGAAACTCTTCTCCATCCGCGACGGGGCGACACACAAGTTTAAGTCGGAGGATGTCGATCGGTATGCTTCCTCTGGCGACACCGATAGCGAGCAGTTGGACAATCTTTCGCTGGATCTCGATGGCATGTCCGAGGTCAATATGTCAGCGGTTGACTCGGCCCCAAGTCACTCGCTTTCAGTCGCAGCACCCACACTGAGCGGCATCGATGCCGATGATATTGTTCTAGAAGATATCGCTCCAGTAGATGCTTTGGACATCGACGAATCGATCTTCTCGACCGATCCTTCCGACATTCGCAGCGCATCCCAAACAATCGTGCGGAGCGATGCTCCCGCCGACGTGATCGCCAGTGGGGCGAGCAACCCTTCTGGCCTCTCGATGCCCTCCATGGGCAGCGTGGCTGGGGGAGCCTCCGATATGGCAGAGGTTGTCTTTGGCGAAAGCGCAATCGGCGATGCGACCGAAAGCGCAGACTTTTCGCTTGAGTCGATTATCGGCGCGTCGTCGATCGATGCAGCCCCGCCTGCACAAGCGCCGAAGGGCGTGGTGTCACCTGCAACCAAGAGTCCTGCTCCACCACTTTCGGCTATCGGTAGCACGCTGGCTATCGACCTTTCTGGCGTGGACGGCGGCCTGCGTTCGGGTGTCACGGGTGGGTCTGACGTGGGGGCACTCGGGCTTTCTGGAGTTCTCGACAGCGGCCTCTCGCTGGAAGGCGACATCCAGATATCGGGCATCGATCAACTCTCGGGCGTGCAGTCCTCGGGCGTTGATCTAGGCGAGGGCTTGGGCTTCGACGATGCCTCGCCGGCTTCCGACGACCGCACCCTATTGGGTGGCGACTTGGGTGGCGACGACTTTTTACTGGGCGGGGGGGACGGCGACGACGAGAGCGCCTCGGTCGTGATCGCCACCGACTCCGAGTCGGGCGATTCGAGCTTCTTTGGGCAGACAATGACGTCCGACGGCGGTGATGAGAGCATGCCGTCGAGCAGCCTCGCTGGCGATCCCATGGACTTTCCAGCCGACATGATCAACATGATCAACGATGCATCATTCAGCATCTGGCAGGTGTCTGGATTGGTTTGTTGCTCGCTGCTGCTATTATTTGGTGGTTTCATCGCCTATGACTTGGTCAGGACGATTGGCAGTCCCGAAAGCACAACGCTGGCTAATCCCCTACTCAATGCCATGGCGGATGCCTTCGGCTGGCGAAAGTAACAGGGCAGGACACGCCAGCAGATCGCTGCACACCCGCGTACCTCGCCTGCACCCGACACATTTCCACAGGATTCCGATGGCAGCCAGACGGCTCGTCACCCCCGATCAGCCCAGCGTCGTGCGGGCCGTGCTTGGAGCGTATGAGTTCCTAGCGTCCCTCAAATTTGCTGTGGTGCTGATCGGGATGTTGGCCACCGTATTGGGTGTGGGCACGTTTGTGGAGAGCGGCTACGGCACCGAAGCGGTGAAATTTGGTATCTGGAACACGTGGTGGTTTACGCTGCTCGGGGCGCTGTTGGCGGTGAGCATTTTTTGTGCGGCGGCAATCCGCTACCCGTGGAAAAAAAATCAGACGGGCTTTGTGATCACACACATCGGTCTTCTGGTGTTGCTGACAGGATGCCTGCTATCGCAACGAGGTGGAATCGATGCTCAACTGCCACTGCTGGAAGGCGAGCAGGGGAGCAGAGCCTACGAAGACTCCCACCACTTTGTACTCCGCGTACGATCCCAAGGCAGCCAGTCAGGCTCGGAGGAGATTCTACCGGTTGCGTTTCGCTCAGGCCCCTTCAATTGGAACGAGTATGGCACGCAACGCAGCTGGCTGCCGTGGGGATTGGCACCGCGGGATGTGGGAGTGCTCTACGACACCGACGGCATCCGACTGGAAGTGCTCGACTTCTACGCTGATTCGACGGCAGCGTTAGCTCCGAGTGTGAGCCTACGCATTGGCAGCGACACATTCGCCGCACCGGGAATGCCCGCCGACGCGCAGACGCGTGGCATGTGGATGCCAGTGGAGCTGGCGTGGCAACCCGATCCACTTCGCGCCACACAAATGCGTCACCGCGCGAGCGTCGGGGGCGGCACCGTCGTTTTCTGGAAAGTGGACTCCCGCGCGGAGTCGGAAGCCTTTCTGGCAGGCACCCCTGATCCTGAAATCGGCTACGGCAAGCAGGGACAACTCGTACTCGTGGCCGATGGAACGCCACACCGATTGCTTCTGGACGCCGTAGTCGGCAAGGAGCGGTTTGCAATCAACGCAAGCGATCCCAGCCGGAAGGATGAGGCCAACGCTTTGTTCGTTGAAGTGACTGAATTTGAACCGAAGCTCTCGGCCGTGCGTGTGCGGGTGCGCCGCGGGCCCCAAGGCCGCGACGAGGAAATGGTGGTGCTGGCCGATCTGCCAGAGGTGACGATCCACGCACCTCGGGCCGGAGTCTACGGCACGCTCTGGATTGACCGCGAAGTCGCTGACGCTTCCGATCGCATGCAGGGCAAGGGTAAAAGCCGGATCGACATCATCCAAGCCAAGGGCTCGTGGGATAGCTCCTCGCAGGGCCGTGGGCGGGGGGGCTTGGAGCAGGGATCCGGCCACTCGCTGCTCTACCGCCGCTGGCAGGCACCCGCAGTCACCAGTGGCTCGCTGCCAACCGATGGCTCCCCGGTGCCAGCCTTTGCGATGCCTCGGGCGCAGCTCGAGATGCGAGTCGATCGATTTTTACCAGCAGACAAGATTGAAGTAGCAACGCTGCCGCGTCCATTCGACAAAGACAAGGTGCCCTCCGCAAAACGCCGCGCCGCCAATGTGCGGCTCACGATCGACGGCCGTTCAGAAAGTTTTTGGCTAGCCGGCTTGCCGATTCAGCCTATTGAGGAAGTGCCGGGGCCAGCTGAAGAGCGAACCGTCGAGGCATCCGCTCGCAGCGTTACGATCAACCTCGTGCCCGACGCCATCGATATCGGCTTTGATGTCAAGCTCGACAACTTTGAGCGGCGGCTGGACCCGGGCACCAGTCAGGCCTCGCACTTCTCGAGCGTTGTGGAGTTTCTCTCACGGCAGGGCAAGCCGCTGGTCGGGGCCCCTGTAACGATCACGATGAACGCGCCAGTGGATTTTTCCGACCCAGCAACGGGTCGTTCATACCGCCTTTTTCAAGAGAGTTTTATGGGGCCATGGCTGCCTGGCGACGAGCTTTTTGAGCGCTTTACAAAAAATTTAACGGTGCGGCCCGACAAACTCGAGGCCTCCGTACTGACTGTCAACTATGATCCTGGGAGAGGCATCAAATATGCTGGAAGCGGCCTGATCGTTGCCGGCATTTTCACAATGTTTTATATGCGGGCGTATTTTTTCGGCCCACGCAAGCAAGCCACCTCGCGAGACCCGTCTCAATGATTGACTCCATTCGGAACGACCGCACTGTTTTTCGGGTATGCATGGTGCGTGCCTCTTTGCACGCTGCGACCTACCTCGTCGCGATCTGGTTATGCCTTTCAGTTGTGCGGCCGATTGCCGGTGCTGACCAGACGCCCTCGCCAGGACTCGGCAAGGCCCTCCAGGCGTGGCGGGAAATCCCCACGCTGGAAGACGGCCGAGTGATGCCGCTGGACACGTTTGCCCGCCGACACGTTGAAACGATCTGCCACGCAGTCTGCCCGCACTTAGCCACAGCACCAGACGGCGGCTTTGTGCGGTGGCAGGCCGACGAACTTGTGCTCGACTGGCTGGTGCGACCAGACGCCTGGGAGGACGTACCCTTCCTGATCGCAGAGCACGAGGAACTGCGCACCATTCTGGAACTGCCTGTGTTTGCAGTCGCTACCGGCAACGCTCGGCGACTCAAACATGTCTCCCCGGCCGATGTGGCCGACAGCCAATCCCTGCGACGCCGATTGATTGACATCGACGAACGGCGGCGAGCCGCCCGCGTGGCTGGCGAGCAGGTTCGACTAGAGGGAGTCGATGCAAAGGTGGATCAACTCTGGCAGGCGTATGTGACGTGGAGGCAGTTGACGTTTCGAGCCTCTCATGATGGCATCGGCCGCTCCCGCTTTGTCCAGCTTTTTGAAGACCTCGCCACGGCGTGGAAGCCGATACGCGCCCAACTCTCTGCAGCCAGCCAAGTCGCAACGGCGGGCGAATCTGCCGACGCGACAGCCGCCGATGCCATTCAAGAAATGGATGCGAGCCTCGTAGCGCTCGCCGAATCGATTGGACAGTCCACCCGTTTTCAAACGGCCGATGTCCTGCTGCGAGTCCAGGACATAAGGAAGGTTTTCAGCCGCATTGAGGAGTCAATGAAACTCCCTCCGACGACCATCCCGGCGGACTCCACATCGATGCAACGCAGCCTGCGACGGCTTGGCGATCGGTTGGCCGTGCTGGGCGAGTCGCTCTACGACAACGGCGGGGGCCTGCTCGTCGTACCGGCCTTGCATGGCCAGTCGCTGGAAGCGGAGCGGAGTGCCGGGGAAGACATGCCGCCATGGCTGGCGCTTTCGACGGTGCTGGATGCGCCAGAATCATTTCTGGAAGGCTATCCGCCCCAGCGAGTGCAGGCGGTGCGAGAGGCGTTTGCCTCGCTCTCAAAAGCGGTTG
>CAIRDU010000207.1 GCA_903877395.1 uncultured Planctomycetaceae bacterium | reverse complement strand
TGGCCCATGCCAAACAGAGCACCTTCGTTGAGATTTGTTTCGAGGCTGAGCATGCGTGGCACAACGATGATGCCTAGCTGTTCGCCTGGCATGCCGAGCCGTCGAAACATCGCCCACTTTGTGACCAAGTCGAGCCATGAGGCGACTAGTGTGATCCAGCCAAAGAGGGGCCAGCCGCGAAGAGGGTTGAGCATGAGTCGCACAATCCATCCATGCCGAGTCAAACCCCGTTAGCGAGGCTGACGCGGTCGCCCGCCGTATGGGAGTTCTTGCTTTTCGGCACAGCGAATGCACATCGATGCAAAAGGGATCGCCTCTAGTCGCTTTTTTGAAATGACTGCGTTGCATTCCTCGCAAAACCCGTACGTTTTCGAACGGATGCGGTGGAGTGCCTGCTCCACAAGATCGAGGGTGACTTCTTCGTTGGCCATGAGGGTGAGCGTGAATTCCTGCTCGTAGGCATCGGTGCCGACATCGGCCATATGAATCGGCATGCTGGAAAGATCGCCGCTGGCTTCCGAACGGGTTTTGTGCAATGCCACATCGGCCATCGCAGAAACATCGCCGCGCAGGCGGGAACGCATCTGTTCCAAGGCCACCCGAAAGACCTTCAATTCCATCGCTTTCATGACCACCTCAATACGCATCAGGCTGCGTGGGCCACTTCGATGAACCACTCCGCTGAGTAAAAAGAAACAGGCAAATATACACTCCACACGAAGGCTGTCAAACTGGCAGTCGCCAGCAGGCTGAAAAGAGAGTATTCTTGGTTCTGCGTCGGCCTGCAAAACCGAAAGAAACGTCGGATTTCGGAGTCTTCTTGCCGCGCGTGGAGACATGACCTACGTTTTAAAAAATCCGGCGGCACAGCCCGGAACATTCTCTCCACAGCAGCCGGCCTTGCTTTGCCGACACAGGGAGGGAGCAAAAGGGATGTGGAGGAGTTTGCCTTGGCCGTTGTGACTCGCACCGATCTGGCGTTTCAGCAGTGCATCTCGCCTGCGTGTGCCGCCACGTTCTCGGTGGATGAAGTGCTGACGAGCTGTCCCTCCTGCGGCAACCTGCTGGACGTCGCCTACGACTGGAATCGCCTTCGCCCGCCAACGTCTTTTGAAGTGTTTGAGCGGAAGTGGATGCGTCGCAGCGATCCCTTAGCCGTCAGCGGCGTATGGCGGTTTCACGAACTGCTTCCCTTTGCGCCACGCGAAGCGGTGGTCACGATCGGCGAAGGGCAAACGCTGCTCTCGGTTTCAGATGGCGTGGGAGCATTCATCGGAATGAATCCGGGCCGGTTGCACCTGCAGTACGAAGGACTCAATCCTTCTGGATCCTTTAAGGACAACGGTATGGCCGCTGCGTTTACCCACGCCAGAATGATTGGCGCAAAGCGGGCCGCCTGCGCCTCGACCGAATACAGCGCCAGCACGCCCAAGGTTTGGCCGCCCAGGCGCAGCGGCAAAGCCAGCACGCTGCCATATCCGTGGGTCAGCGCCTGTTGGGGCAGGGGGAAATCACCGGGTTCATCATGCAGATCGGAAGACTCGCACACTTCATTGCGGCGGATCGCATCGCATGCAGAACCCGGGGTGCCGGCAGGCTCCTCAGCCCAGCTAAGGCGCACGCTGCGCAGGTAGCCCACCTCATGGCCGGCATGGGCCATGGGCTCGACGCTGCGGTCCGCGTCATTGCGGGCGTAGCCGACCCAGGCCATACGGTAGCCACCCACATCAACAGCCAGCCGGCAAATCTCGCCGAGCAATTGCAACTCGTCTTCCATGCGGGTCAAGGCACGGTTGCTCTGGCTGAGCAACTGCAGCGCGCGCGTGGTGCGGACCAGTTCCATGTCCGCTTTTTTACGGGCCGAGATGTCGCGCAGCGTGCCCACCATGCGATCGCCCACCAGGTGCGAATAATGGCG
>CAIRDU010000206.1 GCA_903877395.1 uncultured Planctomycetaceae bacterium | reverse complement strand
GACATTCCGTGGGTGGCCCAAACGAACGGTCTCAATACTGGTTTCGTTGCTGCCGTCACGCTCGGATCGGGTTACACTACTGCCGCGCCGACGGTAATTATCGATGCCCCGACAAAAGCCGGTGGCGTGAGGGCCACCGCCACGGCCTCGATCATCAACGGGACGATTCCACTAACAGGCATCACGGTGCCTACTTCGGCGAATACCGGCGGAGTATGGAGCTATGCACACCAGCCAACTGTCACCGTATGGCCAGCACCTTCGGGCGCCAACGCACGCGGCGCAAACATAACGGTTCACGAAAACCTTAATGGAACCATAGCTTATTTCAACGTCCTTGACGGTGGCGAGGGCTACGCCGCTGGGTCAACGCTCTCGCTTGTGCTGACACCGGCCGCGGGCGACACCACGCACACTGGCCCTTTCACAGCAACGGGCATCCAGATCACCACGGCCTCAGGCTTCGTTGGCGGGATCACCGTGACAAACGCCGGATCGGGCTACGACACAGCCAAACCTCCCGGCGTCAGTTTTGGTTCTGTCGGCGGAGCGACTGCTCCGACAGGGGTGACGCCTACGGTCAACACCGACATGGCCCCAAGCCAGGCTCTCTTCAAGGCATGGGCCACCGATTACATCACGTTTCTCGTGAACACTAAGATCGGCACGGCTTTCATCAACATCGGCGACTATAGAAGTGATAAAAGTAACTTTTTCTCCTATCTGGATCCAAATCTGGGCAATGGCGTGCCTTGGATCGTCACCGACTTTCTGGATCCGCTCAGCAAGGTTGTCGATGCCAATGGCCAGAAGGTCGATATTGAAGTTGGTGCCTTGCCTTATCTTAAAGAGGGCAACGCCTGGCATCTCTACGGTGATGGAGATCACCCCGAAGATCCCACGAACCCAAATTTTGCCGGAAATCTTTATATTACAGACGGTCTGATAAAAAGCCCACCTAAAAACAACATGTATCAGACGATGCAGTTGATCAATAACATCAACAGAATGAGCACCCATAAATTCATCACCCACCTCGAATTTGACGGCGAGGGCGGCGGAAGTTTTCGCGACGACACGGTGTATGGGTTCAATGGCAACCCGGCCCCCCCTACCTCTCCAAACAATTGGAATTGGACCCCAGCCACCCCAGCCACTTCGACAACCCCGGCGACGCTGCCGACGGGCACTTGGCCTACGACTGGCGCCGGGTACACCAAGTGGCTCTGGAATCATTTTATGCCGGGAGTCCTTCCAGGGGACCTAGCCGAGGGTGGCTACATGCCCGGCTCCGGTCGCCTCGGAGAAACTATCGACCCCATTCCCGACGTTGTGTACACCGATCAGGAGGCCGTCACTCGATCGACTTGGAACCCCACTGTTACGCCTTCCACTCCGCCTGCGCCCTATCAGTTTGGCGCAATGGCTTACGGTGCACCGGCTTGGCCCACCAACAAAAATACCCCCAATAGCAGCTCGAGCTGGGGGCCGCAACAAGCCTATACAGAGTTTTATTGGTTTGGCGAATTGACGTACAAGCCAGGCCCGGGGTCGAGCCTGCTGACTGAGACAACGCCAAAGAACCTCGACAGTCAAACACCCGCGCTGCCGTGGATCAGCACGACAGACACCACCGCCTACTCAGCCGGTGCACCCGCCATTGTGTTTAATACTCCGCCCAAGGGCCGACCAGCTGCCGGCTATGCGGTTCTCAAATCGGATAACACGATCGATTACATTGCGATCACGAGATTAGGCGACGGGTACACAACGGCATCGCCCCCAACGTACTCGATCAATGGAACCGGGACTTATCTTTGCCCGTCGGGAACACAAGCCAATGGCATCGACCCCAAGTACGGCAAGGAATTCGCACCCATTTTCACAAAAGATACGGGTGGCTTTATCTCGTCGAGTGTACTCAGCAGTGGCACAAACTTCGGCACAGACATCAGCACAAACCTCGTGAATGTCGTCGATCATGGAGCCGGTTACAGCATGGGCGCAAAAGTGACCAATGTGGGAAGTGGCTACACGACCGCTCCCACCGTCACTTTCGGCGCACCTCCACCGGGACCGAATGCCTTGCAGGCAACGGGATTTGCCGTGCTCAGCAGTAACGGGTCCGTGAGATCCATTCAGATTACCAACCCGGGCTCCGGCTACATGAGTGAACCAACGATATCGTTCAGCGGCGGCAACGCGAAAGCAGATGCGCACATTCTCAACTACCCTCGCGTGACGATTGCTGCGACAGCGCCCAACGCAGGCACTGACGCGGCGGCCTATGCCGTGGTGATACCCACGGCTACGAATGGCCCGTACGATCCCGATACGGGCTATTCGGTGAGCGGCATCGTGTTTACAAATCCTGGCAAAAACTACTTCACCGCAGCCGACTTCACGAACGGCAATTATTCGACACTGCCGACGATCGTGTTTTCTACGCCAACATCTACGACTCCAGGCGTTGTCTTACGAACGGCCACTGCCGAGGGCGGGTTGGTGCCGCTCGTCATAAACAACGCGTTTTGGGCCAACGCGATTGGCAGCCCAAACGAACTGGGGCCTCTAGATCCGACGACAAATCCAAGCGTGCTGGAATCGGTCGGACAGGTCACGATCGCTGCTGCGGGATCGGGCTACGACGCTCTGGTAACAGTCACGTTCACGCCCTCTGCCTCTGGCGATACAGCGACCGGTTACGTCGTTCTCAACGCCTCCGGCGGCGTGGAGCGAATTGCGATCACTAACCCGGGTTCCGGCTATTCTGCCGCGTCGCCGCCAGGGGTCACCATTGCTGGCAATGGGGCCGGGTCGGGCGCAAACGCCTCCGTGGTTGCACTAGACCTAGTGCCTCGCATTCGGGGCGGCGGCAACTCTATCAACTATGAATTATGGGATGGCACGGGTCTGGCTGGCTCTAACTTCAACCTGTTTAGCCAGAACGCAGCCCAAACGACGTACAGCTACTACAGCAGCTACCCCCAATCACTGGCCCAGATGTTTCGCGATCCTCTGTACGCCGCCTTTGGGCCTCCCAAGTTGAACGACGTATTCTACCAACCGCTCAATGTCGGGCAGGATTCCTCTAGCAGCGTGGCCGGCGGGCAAGGAGCCATCGCATCGTTCACGCTCGAGGGCATCTTGCACTCAAACATGAGCCCAGCGGCATTAGCCTTGGGCGGCAACGACGACTCCATGGATGCGCACTACAAAGTCTTAAGTACCCCACCAGGAGCGACCTCTCCTCTGGTTGCTTTCAATCAAATTGGGGGCTCAGACTCCGGCCTTTCCTCGCTGACGTATGTCGATTTTGTCACGTTCCTGAATTCCGCGGCTGACATCGTCGTGGGTTCGCAGAAAACCGCGTTGAACGGGATTCAATTTGCGAGTTCAACCGATTACTCGGCCGTTGCTGGAACAGTCACGTTCACCGGTTCACAAGTGACTAAATTCACGCTGGCCATCGGCAAGGGCATGACCGTGGAAGGCCTAGGCATTCCAGTCGGCACGACGGTCACGGGAGTGACTGAAACTCTCACTGGCACGACAGTCACATCGCTTGTCATCACGCTGAGCAACTCTTCGGCATTGCCCACTGGCTCGCTCTGCTTTTACACAGCCTTTACTGCCGAGGATGTCACGTTTGCGCTCTACGACATCGCGTTTATTCCCTACAGCTGGATCAGTTCCAATTCCAAGGTGGCAAACTCCTGGACGATTACGGCTTGATATTCGGAGAATTGCATCGCCATGCGCAGCCACGCGGATGAGCCGTCGGGGCTCTTGTGGGCCGCACAATTTCCCCGGCTTTCGTTACGAAGTCACCCGTAACACAGCGCCTTGCGAGTCGTAACGTGCGATAATCGCCTCGTATTGTTGAGTGAGATTGAGGCTCTCGAGCTTTTCAACAAGCGTTCCCGCTGCGTCGAGCGACTCGCAACACGCCATCACAGCCGGGCCCCAACTGCTTTGGGCGCAGCCCCGCACGCCGAGTTCGCCCAGGAGTTCGATCAGTTGCAGCGTCGATCCGGCGTGGGCAAGCGTGGCTGACTCTTGCTCAAACGGCTTGCCCGCCAGCAGACCGTAACGGTACACCGCATCGGAAAACTCGGTGAATTTCCCCTCCACGGCCGCCGGCACAAGATCCATCAACGCCAACCGGGAAAGCTCCGCTGAAATTTCAAGCGGCACCGGGGGCAGTTTGCCAAACGCGGCTTTTTCAGGCTCGCCGTGCAAGCCGAGCGAGTCGCGTTGAATGATGATCACACACCGCCACGCCGACGGCAAACGCACGCGAGCCACCATCGGTCCGTATTCTACAACGTCTCCACCTGCTACAACGTCGCCACGTGCTACAACGTCTTCACATGCTACAACGTCTCCACCTGCAATGGATCCACTCTCCAGATGCTCAGGCGACTGTGGCTGTATGCCTGATGGCGTTGGCTGGTTGGAAAGCACGTACCGTCCGGCCTCCACGATGAGCCCCCCACGGCTGAAGCCATAGACGCCCACGCACGATCGCTTCCCTCGGCCTACGGCGCGTGCTAACTCCAGAGCATCTCGCGTATCGAAAGGCCATTCATGCTGCGCGGGGTCTTCTTCCTCACCGTGGTCCTCGGGAGACGCAGGCGTGCGGTACAAATGCCGCATGCCAGCAGCGACGGCCAGAGCCAGTTGCGTGCCGCTGCCGATTCCAACGTGGGCACGGGGCGTCGACACCACCTCGATTGCGCATGCAGCGCGTTGGTCTAACCCCCAGGCCCGCACGCACTGCTGGGCAAACCCAATAGCCCGCTCGCTCATCGGACCGCGGGCCGTCAACTGCTCTGAGCGTTGCATTCGCACATGCACACCCGGTCGATCCAGCATCACGCCGACGCCGCCAAACGACCGCACAGTAGGCACGCCAAATGACAACATCCCCAGGTGCAACCGCGCCGGCGTACGCACCTCCACAGACATTGGCACCGTATTCGCCGACCGGCTTTGGTTTCCCATGCCGACAAGTAGACAAACCACCGCCATCGCCGACAAGCCACCCGCGTTCCACTTCGACTCACGCCTCGGGCTGGCATTGGGAAACACTCCCCTTGGCCACGTGCGACCCGAGCAAGTCAAACGCCTCGTGCTCACGAGTGCCGCCCGTTTTTCTGACGAGCACAGCCAACTCTTCCAAGCGACGCGAAACCTCCTCGGCTCCCAAGAAATGCAGGCGGGTGACAAGAATCGCCGCTTCCACCACGGCATGCCTTGCACGGTTGAACCCCACAAACGGCCGCCCCTCGTGCACCTGCACCACGCGGGCTACCAATCGGCCCCTCGGTTGCGAGGTGTCGGCCAACTCGATCTTGAATTCATACCCTCTGCAGGCGTCGGCAAGCACCCAACCCCTCACCGCCACAGCCGGCCGGCATGCTGGCGGCTCAGCGAGACTACCGGTGACAACCCGAGCCAGCAGCAGAACATCGTCGCTGAGATGAAACACACCCTCCGGCAGCCTCGCCAAGTTTGCGGCCGTCTGGCTTGTCTCAAACGGCTTGAGCACGAGTTGCTCGATTGCCCCGCCGAGGCACGCCGCCTCGTCTACCTCCGGCCCCATCGCGGCCAGATGCAGGCCGCCTGCGGCATCGCAACTGGTGATCAATCCTTCCAAAATCATGAGCCGGCCTGCCACTCTGGTGCCCTGCAATACGACAGAACGCATTTCAACTGAGAATCTCCCGGTAGAATACACCGAAAGTTAGAATACATTGAACGCCACGCAAACCAGAGCCGGCCGTCCTCTTTCCTTCGCAGCAACCGATTCCAGTGACACACACGCGAGAGCAGATCCATTTTATAACTGGCAAACTGGCCGAGCACTCGTTGCGGCAGGTCTTGGAACAGCTGGCCCCCCGCGTGGGCTTTGATTACACCGTGGGGGTGATGAACATCACCGTTGCGGCACTCATGACAACTCCCTGGATCGCCCGCAAGTTGGCTGCCTCCTCGGCCATTCCTTCCCCTGACGGCAGCCCAACTCCCGCTCTGCCACCGGGCACCACTCGCATCGTCCTCCCCGGGGAGTGCAGCGGGCCACTGGAGGCCATCCGCGCTGTCACTAACGTGCCTGTCGAGCGCGGCCCCAAAGACCTGCGGCGGCTGGACGAATTCTTTGGCCAGGAATCTCGCGATCTGTCGGACTATGGCGCATTCGACATTCAGATTATTGCGGAAATCAATCATGCCCCCCGCCAGAGCCTCACGGCGATCTTGTTAGAGGCCCGCCAACTCCAAGCCAATGGCGCCGATGTGATCGACATCGGCTGCGATCCGGGCTGCATCTGGGCCAACGTGGGTGATGCGGTGAAGATGCTCGTTGACGCTGGAATACGAGTGTCAATCGACAGCTTTGAGCCACGGGAGATCGCGGTGGCCGTACGCAGCGGTGCCAGCCTGGTGCTCTCTGTCAACTCGACCAATGTAGCCGCCGCAGCCGACTGGGGCTGTGAAGTGGTGGCCGTGCCAGATGTGCCAGCCACAATGGCCGGGCTCTACGACACCGTGGAGCGGCTTACACGCGAAGGCGTGCCGGTGCGGATCGACCCTGTGCTGGAGCCGATCGGCTTTGGGTTTGCCGAAAGCCTCGGGCGGTATCTGAACGTGCGTCGTAGTTTTCCCGACGCCGAGATGATGATGGGTATTGGCAATCTGACAGAACTCACCGATGTTGATTCCGCTGGCATCAACGCGCTGCTCATCGGTTTTTGTCAGGAATTGGGAATCCGCTCCGTGCTCACCACGCAGGTCATTCACTGGGCGCAAAGCAGCGTGCGAGAATGCAGCCTTGCCAGAATGCTGTCCCACCACGCCGTCACCCACCGCACGCTCCCCAAACACGTCGAGCCACGGCTGATCTCCCTGCGTGGTGGCAAGCCGCAATCGCACGGCGACGAGGTGCTCGATCGCTTGGCAGAGGCGATTCGGGATCCGAATTTCCGAATCTTTGCTGAACGCGGCGCAATTCATCTGGTGGGAGCGCGCGTGCATCTGGAGTCTCGCGATCCATTTCTGCTGTTCGAACGACTGGAGGCCGCCGGAGCAGGAACGCTTGACCCGAGCCATGCATTTTATCTGGGCTATGAAATATCGAAGGCTGTCACCGCCCTGACGCTCGGCAAAGACTACCGGCAGGATCAGCCGCTCGACTGGGGCCACCTCACGCAGCCAGAGATCGGCCACGGCCCTTCCCAGAGGGCAGCCGAAGCGGCCGCACGCCAACAGTCAACCGCGTCACATGCCCCTGCGCCAACCGCAAGTGGGGCCAACATTATTTTGCCCTGACTCCTCGGCCCATCGCTTCACTTGCAATGCACACACTATGCACACATTGATCTCGCGACAGTGGTTCACAGCATCGGGCGCCCTAGTGGCCCAACTGCATTCGGGCATCCAGCCTGTGGACCTCTTCGAGCAACTCTCCGGAGCGAAACACCTTTTGTTTTTAGAGAGCGCGTCTTTGGATGCTTCCATAGACAAGGACGCAGCGGCCTCGTTGCGACTGGGCCGGTATTCATTTGTGGCAGCCGATCCCATCCACTCCGTTGTTGTCCAAGCATCCGCCCACGGCCCCGATGTTCCAACCGTGCCGTCGCAAGTCGCACAGGCGTTTGCCTCGATCCGCAGCCTGCTGGCCGACCTAGCTTGTCCAACGATTCCAGGGCTGCCGCCGTTTCAAGGAGGTGTGGCTGGATTGGTGTCGTATGAGTGTGGACTCACACGACTCCACGCGGCCGCCCCCGACCATTTGGCAGGAGGCGTGCCGCTTCTTTCGTTGCACCTGTACGACGTGGTCTGTGCATTTGACCACGACCGTGGTCGCGGCTGGATCATTTCGCAGGGCGTGCCGGCGCGAGGGCCTGTGGCCCGGCGTGCACGGGCCGAGGAACGGCTCCAGAGCGTGTTGGCCTGCCTGCAGCCCCCGCACCCACCAGGCCATCACATGCCCGAAGGCAAAAGCAAAGAGGCCGCCGCCAAGGTCCCCGCCCGCCCTCAGAAGGCGCTCCATCAACTGGCCACACATCGGGCTATTTTCTCTACGCACTCTCCAGAAACCTATCGCGACATGGTGCGGGCCGGGATTGAACTGGTGTGTGCTGGAGATATTTTTCAAGTGAATCTCTCGCAGCGGTTGAGCGTTGCACTCGCGATTGATCCGATGGAACTCTACCGGCGAGCCAGAACACTCAACCCAGCCCCGTTTGCAAGCTATTTTGACTGCGGTGCTGCTCAGATTGTGAGCATGTCGCCGGAACGGTTCCTGCAGGTAAGCCGTGGCACCGTGCGAATGCATCCCATCAAGGGCACCCGACGCGTGCTGGCAAGCCCCGAGGCTGATCTTTATGCCGGCGATGATCTGGGGGCGAGTGCAAAAGATCGCGCCGAGAATGTGATGATCGTCGACCTCGTGCGGAATGACTTGTCCCGCGTCTGCACGCCCCAGAGCGTAAGGGTCGAGGCTCTCTGCCGACTGGAGCGGTATCGTTACGTGCAACACCTCGTGTCGATCGTGGCTGGCCGACTGCGGCCGGGCCTCGATGCCCTCGATGCCCTCGACGCCGCGATGCCGGCAGGGAGCGTGACGGGGGCTCCGAAGTTCCGTGCGTGCGAAATCATCACGAACCTCGAGGGAGTTGCCCGCGGGGCGTATTGCGGGTCGTTGGGGTACGTGGGATTGGATGGCTCGGCCGACTTGAATCTACTGATCCGCACGTTTGTGGCGGCGGCCGGCCAGATTACTTTTTCCGTGGGAGGAGGCATCACGGCCCAGAGCGACCCGGCAGAGGAATATGCCGAGACGCTGCACAAGGCAGAGGGCATGCTTCGAGTGCTCGACTCTTTCGACCTCCCTAGCAGCCTTCGGACAGCCGACGATGGCGCGATCGTCGATACCCATGAGCAGGCGGCCCGATGATCCTCATCCTCGATAATCGCGACAGCTTCGTCTGGAACCTCGCCCGGTATTTTGATCTCTTGGGCGTTGAGACCATCGTCTGCCCCAGCCACGCGACCGATGTGCCGCACCTCCGCGGGCTTGCTCCCCAGGCACTGGTAATCTCCCCCGGCCCATGCACGCCAGATGAAGCAGGCTGCTCCCTAGATGCGGTGCGAGCATTTCGTGGAAGCGTGCCGGTGCTGGGCGTCTGCCTTGGACATCAGGTGATCGCAGCGGCGATGGGTGGCCGAATCATCCGTGCCCCCCAACCCATACACGGGCAAACGAGTCCGGTACACCACGATGGCGTCAACCTCTTTGCAGGCATACCGAATCCGATGATTGCTGCTCGCTACCATTCTCTCGTGGTGGATCCAGAATCGCTGCCAGCTGGGCTGGGCGTGACGGCGAGGGATGAGTCCGGCACGATCATGGCCATCGAGCATTCAGCCGACCGTCTCTTCGGCGTGCAGTTTCACCCAGAGTCGATTCTTACCCAGCACGGCTTTCGTCTCTTAGCCAATTTCCTAGATGCCGCTGGTGTGTCGCGAAACCATGATCTCCCAGAAGTGGAAACGCCCGTGGTCGCCGATGAT
>CAIRDU010000205.1 GCA_903877395.1 uncultured Planctomycetaceae bacterium | reverse complement strand
GCTTGAGGAGCCCTCGGGCGTATCCTCGCCCTCGGCGACGAAACTTCTGCCGCACCCGTCGCCGGCTTCACACGCCAGATACGAGATCCACTCGAGGCCAGCGCCACGAAATTCACACCACGCCAGAGAAAAATCGGATGGGACTCGTGTCGGTCTAGTCGGGCGTAGCAAATGCCTCAGGCTCGGTGAGCACAAACAAGTGGCCGTGGTCGGAGGTCAGAATGACCACGGTCGTGTCCCACGCATCTGTGCGTTCGATCCACTCAACAACGGCCTGAAATGCGGCATCCCCGCTGCGGATGGCGCCGATACAGTTGTCGATATTGTTGGCATGACAGGCCCAATCCACATCCCCCGCCTCCACCATGAGCCAAAACCGCTGGCTGGTGCCGAGCACATCGAGTGCCGCGCGAGTCATATCGACAAGCGTTGGATTTTCGGTGACATCAGCCGGCGTGTACGGAGCTCCAACGCTGTACTTCTTTTTCAGTGCGTCTTGAGTGTCACGTGATTCGAGCGTGGCGTTGACCGGGCTGGAGTCGCCATCGGCCGTCTGAAACGGCAGGTTTCCCTCCGGAATGCCAAAAAACCCAAACAGACGATGCTTGCCAGCCACCGCCTCGGCCGCCGCCTTGGCCAGCACAGTAGCGCCAGATTGTCCAGGCGTGCGCAGAGCCATTCGGTAGCGGCCACCCACTACCGAATCGATTTCCTGCAGCGTTGAATCGGCCACATATTTATTCCCTGGCTCGAAGTTGCGGCCCTGCCCTTGGTCGTTCTTTACGTCCACGCCAAAGCCCCCACCGATCAGCACATCGACTCCTGGGAGCGGATCGGTTTTATGCGAGATCGACTTCAGACCGAAAAGGTCGCGAGCGATGTCTTGGTAGTCGTCGCGACTGACGTTGTTGGCATACGTGCAGGCTGGAGTGGCATGCGAAATCGGCACACTCGATACCACGCCAATGGCCCAACCCTGCCGCTGCAGCATGACGGCTACCGGCTCCACCGGGTTGCCTCGCACATCTACATTGACGGCATCGTTGTACGTCTTACGTCCGGTAAAGAGTGACGTGGCCGCTGCCGCAGAATCGGTGACCGCATGCGGTTGTTCCCGTGAGTGGCCAACCAGATAGCGCAGGCTTCTGCGGGCATCCCACGGGGAAACGCCCCCCAGCAATGGATCGTAGCCACCGGCTGTCGTGCCGCCGGGATTGTGGACGGCTTGGGCATCAACGTCGAACACAGTGCCGCTATTGGCCGGGCTTGTGACACACGCTCCAAAGTCGGTTTGCGCGCCGCGGTAATCCTGAAATGACAGTCCCGTGCCGCGGCCCTCGTGGTAGGCCACTGTGCCCGTGGTTGCGATGGCCGCCGTGCGAGTGGTGATCCAGTCCATGCCGTCGAAGACGAATACGATGATGCGTTTTTTTCCAGCCGCAACGGCCTCCTGCTGGAGCCGATAGACATCCGTTTGATCGCAGTAGTTGGCAGTTGGATTGAGCGTGTTGTCGGGAACACGGCCGTAGAGGCGTGCGAGGTATTCGGCGCTTCGGTAGACGCTCTTGCTCCCGGTAACGCTTTGGAGCGTCATGCCGAATGTGTAGACAGGAACGAGCCGGTTGGAATGGTTTGACCACGAGGCATAGCGATCGGGTTGGTCACCCCAATGCCCCCACGACGCTCGCCCAGAGCGCTGTGCTTCGGCCTGCATGTGCCGGATTGGATCCACTGCTGGCGCAACGGCAGGTTCGGCAGCCATCACAGCCGACAGATTGGCCAGCGCCATCGCATAGGCCAGAGTACAAAGTGTTACGCAGGGCGTTACGCAGGAAGATCGTCCCACGCCGGACTCCAGAGTGGCGTTCGCGGAAAAAGCTGGGCTGCAAATTTCTGCGACACCTGCGTCGAGGCCTCCATCCGACCTGCAGCGGAGGCTTCGAGTGGATCGCATTGCCCTAGCAGCAGACGAGTGAGTTCGTCGGCAGAGAGCTTGAGGTAGCTGCGACCCACACGGCCAACGTGCATCGTGGCTTTCCCGTCGGACACAATCACCGAGCCTCGGAAATCGGGAGAATCCAAACCCAGTTCCATCGTCTCTCGGATGCCGGCAGCAGCGATCCTTGCGCCCACTACCGGAAGGAGGGCTTCGAGCACCTCTTGAGGCTGAAACAACTTGGCCACGATCATCCGGTCGCCCGATTGCACGCTGCCGCCTGCCCGCACCGATCCGGCGCCAGCCACGGCTTCATGGAGCGAATCGTATGCGCCCGATTCATACACAATCTCTTGCCTGTCGTTCTCAATCGCCTCGGCACAAACCCTGGCCAGAATGTCGCGGTCCAGCCCTGGAAACTCTGGATCGGCAAGCAGTTCGAGAACTCGATTTCCAGACTGAATTGCATACCCAACGATTCGGGCTGTTGTCTCGTGCAGGTCGTAGCGGTCCTGCCCCACAAGCGCCACGATGATTGAATCGAACGCCGCCCGACTGACAAGCCAGCGAGAATACGACTCACTCCTATCGGCCGGACCGATAAACCGAGAGGCGTTTTGTTTGTAGATCCGGAGAATGGCTGGTAGTTCGACATGCCGCCACTGCCGCATCGTGACAGTCTCTCCAGTTCGCTGCGGCGATTCGAGGAGCCGTGCCAGAATTTCCGCTGGACGGCCTGGCGTGGCGCAGTCGCGACCCAGCACGGCCCAACCCAGTTCGTGGAACGACGCAGCAATGCGCGTACGAGAGAAACCGATGCACGCACCGATCTGCCGCATGCGATCCTCTGCGGCTTGCACGAGCCGTTGCCCATGTCCGGCGCCGCGACATTCCGGCAGCACCGCTACGCGATCGATCGTGGCTGCACGCACCGCCACGCCGCCCAAGAGAGCACTGCGAGGCATCACTTCAACATGGCCGACAATCTGTCCAGCCAAACGAGCTACTAGGCGGTTGGCAGAATCGTGTTCGGGGTGATCCACAGCGGCGTGAAACTCAGCCTTGGAAGGAGGGGACGGCAGGCCAGAAAGCAGTTGCAGGATTTCATTTTGATCGCCCGCACGGGCCGGCGCCACGTGGCATTCTTCCAGCATCCACGCCGGAGGCTTCATCGGCCGCACGAGTTGGTGCGGCAGATGGCGTACTGCTGGCCGCTTGGTGGCGGGACGGCGGCTCACAACTGTGCCGGCAGGCCGGATTTCCACAATCGTGTCAACGGATTTCCTGCTCGGTACTTTTATTTCCGGTAGGGACTTGAAAGCGGCCGTGGCAGGCGGCTGCTTTGGTTTGCCAGCCTGTTTGTTTGTCACCTCCAGCGTGGCAGGAGCCAACCGAATCGCCAAACCACCAGCACTGGGCGAACGCGCCACCTGCGGCCGGGTTTGGGAAAGCCCTAGCTTTGCCGTGCCAGCCCGAATTTTGAGCCGGGTCTTTGCCCCCATTTTTGCCTCTTTTAATAGGGCTTTTCCGCCACTCTTGCGGGCTGCAGCCCTTCCAGACTCGATCGCCTGTCCGAGTTGCCCCACAGTCGCGGCCCGCGAGGGCGTGCGTGCCGATGCCCTGACGGGTGATCGGCGGGGTAAACGTTTTGTGGAACGACCTGCATGACGCATGGCTTCTCCTCTCCCTGGAGTGACACAAACATTCCGTTACTTCTACGATAAGCCGATTCTCAACCGTTTTCCAGTAGCAGGAACATTTTCAGCGTTTTTTCGGTAAAAAAACACCAAGGATACTCGCGCGACTTGAGTAATTTTTGGGCTCGCATCCCAGCGGCCAGCGGGCCAACCCGGGCCAAGAGTTCGTTGCGCACCGGTTGAGTGTGGTACGCAAGGCGATCGTTTGAGGCACGGATTTCGCGGCACCGTCTCTTGGCAAGGGTTGGCGTTGGAAACGTCTCGATCCAGCGGGCCTTCTGGGCGATGAGCTCTCGCACGTGCTCTGGTTGGGCGGCGGTGGGAACGAGGTGGCGTTCGGGGTGAAACTCCAAATCCCGCAACGCATGGTGGATGCGGGCTAGTTCCGCTCCCGGATCGCCCGCTGCGCCCGTCCCAAAAACGCTCTCGATCGGCAGCCTGAGTGTGCCAGACACAACGGCATACCGTGGTGGATCGCAGCCCGTCAGCCGGCGCACGAGGTCGTCGGTGAGCTGGTCGTAGACGGCACCTCCGATGCCGTGCACAAACACATCGGCCACAAGCAACCGGGCCACCAGCGTGGTGATAATCGCCCGCGGCCTCAGTCGCAAGGCATGTTCCTCCATGCGAGACAGGGCATCCACCCACTTGGATGGAGATGTTTCTGGTGAGATCGGAAGCTCCACTCGCAGCGTTTCCATGTCGGAAAGCACGAGCATGCCGGGCGTGCTCGTATTGGCAAAAACGCGACGTCGCCTTGGGTCGTCTCGCGACCAGATCCACCACGGCACCTCAAACCACGGTCCCTCTGAGGGGGTATCGATGCGCATCGCGAGGTCTGGCATCGGCCTCGCTCGACCCCGCTGGCGATGCGTGCGGCGGTAGTCGCTGAGCGTTGCGTTGTAGGCCTCGTGCAACTGTCTCGCGTTGGCCAGCAGCCATCCCATAAACACCATCACTGTTGGTAGCCGACACAGTTCACTCACCGGCAGTTCGAGTGTCTCCAGACCAAACCTCGCTTCCAGCGAGTGGCGGGCTTGCGCCATCGCCAGTCCCAGTCGATGACACTCGCCGGCACGCTCCACCGCCAGAGGCCACCAGCGTCGCAGGATTGGATTGGGCTCAAGAGGCTTCAGCAGATCGCTTGCTCGATCGCCGAATGATGCAAAGAGATCATGATCCAGAATGCCGCGTTCCTCCCACGCCATTTCAGCTGCCGGGCTATCGAACGGCACTTCCTCCAGATGCGCTTCCTGTGGCGTCCCTATCGGTACCCCCACGCTTGTGCGCACGCAGCGGTCACTATCCACGACGAGATTAATTGCCGTGCCAGAGACGGCGCGGGCATAGGCATCGAGCGCGGAATTTTTGAGCCAGACTCCTGGGTGGAACAGTTCCGGCTGGTGACCCCCCATCACAATCGGCCGGGCAATCCAATCGGCCATGTCGGAAGGCCGCTCAATATCCCTATAGTTGGAAGTGTATTCTGACGCCACGGTGAGCACTTCACGGCGGGTGGCGGCTACGAGCTCCCAGAGCCGGAGATCGCCGATCCGGGTGTTGAAGGCGGCCCGGAGGAGCCGGTTGTTGTCGATGAGCGTTTCAATGGAATCAGCCGGTGCGTCGGCCGACGGCACGACCGGTGGATCGATCAATCGCCCGCCCGATTGCTCGGGGGCTGTGTGAGAACTGCGGAAGGGAAACATGGTCAAAGAATATGCCTTCGACGCGTCAACAGGATTCCGCGTTATCGAGCCGCGGTATGAGCGGCTGCACCCACGGCCATTTCCGCACGATCAAGCACGCAGCGATAGTAGGCCAGACGGGTTGCCGCGTCGTCCAGTGCCCCTCCAAAACTCCGCGCCAAATCGAGGTAGACCAGCGGCACGGGCAGTTCCACGATGTTCACTGCTGCTGCGGCCGCCTGCACCCACACCTCCAGCGGCATTGCATACCCTGTCTCGTTGATGTGCAGCAACTCGATGGCCGATCGAGTGTAGGCCTTGAATCCGCAGAAGGCGTCTGTGAGGCCAAGGCCGAGCTTCGCGTTGATCTCGGCAGTGATTTCGGCGTTGATTCGACGACGAGATTCGGGAGGCTGGCTGTCGCCTTCAAAATGCTTGAGGTAGCGACTGCCGCTCACGATGGTGCCGGTGGATTGCACGCTATGTGGATCGAGCATGGCTGCGGAGATAAATGCGGGAATGAGTTGCGGCTGGTGCTGGCCGTCGCAGTCAATCGTGACCAGCCCGTCCCAATCGCCAGCCAGTGTGGTTGCAAAGGCAGTGGCCAATGCAGCACCGTAGCCGCGATTTGTTTCGTGGCGAACCGAGCGAATGTCTCGCCGTTTGGCAAGTAAATCCGCGGTGCCGTCGGTCGAACCGTCATCCACCACCAACACGTGTGGCGTGAAATGCAGCACTTCATCCAGCACCGCCGACACATGCGCGACTTCGTTGTAAACCGGTAGGGCGGTAAGAAACTTCGGCACGAGTTCTGCCTGTGTGGCTGAGAAGGTTGCAAAAGAGGCGTTTCAAGCTGCCTGCAAGTGTAGCGCAAAAAAAACGCGGGGCAAGCAGAATACACGCAGCGTCGGTTCGCTCAGGGCCGCCGCACAAGCCATTGAAGCGGATCCACCTCGTCGCAACTGGCCCAGCAGTGGAGTGTGGGCAGAGCTTCGGCAAGGCGGCGGGCCAACACGGCCATAGAAAAGTGTTCGCTGGCATGGTGGCCCACTGCCACCACGGCAAGACCATTGGCTCGAGCTTCCATCGCCGCGTGGAGTTTGATTTCGCCGGTCACAAGCGTGTTGCAGCCAGCTTTCTGGAGCGAGGCCCCCAGTTCGCCCCCGCTGCCGCAGACGATTCCCACCCGCCCGGCTTTTTGGTGTGGGTCGCCTGCCACGTGCACCCCTTCAACGCCGAGGTGTTTGGCAATGTGTTGGGAGAGGTGGGCGACGGTCCAGCCAGCCTGAGCCATGCCAACCCGACCAAACCCAACCAGCGGATCGAGTGCATCCGGTTGGATTGGCACTCGATCCTGGAGCCCAATCGCAGTGGCGAGCTGATCGTTGATTCCACCGGCAGCGGAATCCCATGCGGTGTGCCCACTCCAGACGGCAACACCCGCACCGAGCAGTTCCAAGAGCACGCGGCCCACGCCCGATCCATCGGTGATTCTGCTCACTGGCCGAAACGGAAGGGGGTGGTGGGTGACCACGAGGTGGGCCCCCTCGCGCGTGGCCTCGCGGGCCACCTCGGGCGTGAGCGAAAGGCATGTCATCACGCGGGAGATTCCTTCGCGGCGAGTGCCAACCAAGAGCCCAACGGCATCCCAGTCGGCGGCCAGCCGTAGAGGCGCGATCCGCTCCAGTTCATTGGTCACCTGTTGGATCGAGGGCACAGAATTCGTTGCAGGCATACGTTTCATCGATGGCATCGATAGGAGAGGAAAGAGATATGAGGATACAATCCAGCGGTCTCTTTCGCGAACCCGCTGGCGCCCTTATGCACACATCCCAATTTTCAGTCGGTACCCTCTCCCTCGCCCGCGATCTGCGGTCGGCCCTGCGAGCCGCAAGAGAACTGGGGCTGCACGGAGTGGAACTGGATGCTCGCCGAGGACTGGACGCCGAACAGATGTCGCAGACGGGCATCCGGCAGATTCGCAAGTGGATCGGCGACGAGGGCCTCGTGGTGGCGGCGGTGGCGTTTCCGACGCGCAGCGGCTACGCCGATACCGATCGTCTCGAAGGCCGTATTGCTGCAACCAAGGCAGCCATGCAACTGGCGCACGCACTCGGTGCATCGGTTGTAACGAATCACATCGGCGATATTCCACCGCAGTTCTTGCCGCAGGAATCGCCCAAGCCGGATGAGCAGCAGCCCCCACCCACAACGGATCCACGCTGGCAACTGCTTGTGGATGTGCTGATGGATTTGGGTGACTGGGGGCATCGCGTTGGTGCAGTGCTCTGCGCTGAGGCAGGCCGCTCGCCGCCGGCCGACTTGCTGCGAGTATTCGAGGCGTTGCCGGAAGCCGCGATCACGTGCAACCTCGTGACTGGCTCGCTGGTGGTTCACGGACACGATCCGGTTGAGGCTGTGGATATGCTCTCCACGCACATCGGCCACGTGCAGGCGACCGATGCCGTGGCCGGTGCCTATGCAGGCCGCGGTCGCGCGGTGATTGTAGGGAGTGGACAGGTCGATCTGCCGGGCGTCTTGGCGGCGTTGGAAGAGCGGAGCTACCGCGGTTGGATCGAACTGGAACCGGTCGATAGCGTGGGTGCCAGAGCCGAACTTGCCGAAGCCATTCGCTCGCTTCGAATGCTCTAAATCAGAAGGTGCACAAGGCTATTGGCCCGCAGGTCTTGGATATGGTTTGCTTTCCGCCTGCTTTGGGAGCGGGCGTTGAAATTCCGCAGTCGAACTGCAAAAGTGAGATGACATTCGCACGCAGGCACTGATGCCTCAAGGCATGGTCGCCGCGTAGCGATTCGGCACAATGGAATCGGTCCATGTCAGAAGTTGACACCCTCCTCGCCCAACACGCGCCGTGGGCCAACGTGGATCGCCAGTGGACGTTGACGCCGTTTGAGACGTTTATGTGGCTGGACGATCGGCCGCAATACCCCCTCTTGTTTGAGATCAATCTTCAATTTGCGGGCGATATTGATCCCGAGGCGATGCGCGATGCGTGGCGATTCGCACTTGGCCGTCATCCGCTTTTGCGGTCTACGATTCAAGCCACCTCGCGGCACGTCCAGTGGCACGCTCCTGCGACCGGGTGGTCAGCATTGAGCGTGGTATCTAAAGGAGACAAGCCTCCACTGCGAGCCATGGCAATCGATCTTGAAAAGTCAACGGGCCTGCATGGTTGGTTGTCCGAAACAGCAGTTGGCTGGGATGTCAAAATGCTCTTTCATCACGCCTGCTGCGACGGCCAGGGCGCGAGAATGTTTTTGCAGGATCTTGTGCTGGCCTATTCGGTGCTCCGCGGGTCTTCGAAAGAGCGAGATCCGTTTTTTACAGCCGACATCGCGCATCTCGACCGGCGAGGCGAATATCCTCCGACCGTTGGGCTCGATAATTCATCATGGCGAAAGTTTCGCAAAGCATTTCAGTGGGCCTTTTTGACGCCGCAACCGACGGCGATCGATGCGCCGCTGGTCAATCGATCACCGACCGGCGATGGGTTGGGCAGCGTGCTGGGTTTTTGTTCGCACACGTTTGAGGCCGATGTGGTGGCCCAGATGCAAGATCCTCGGCAGCGTTCCGGTGCAGCCTTGAACGATATTGCCGTGGCCATGCTCTTTTCCACATTGGGAGAGTGGCAACGCGATCACGGCACCCATCCCAATGCGAGGTTGCGGGTGACGGTTCCGTTCGATTTACGCAATCGGGATGATGAGCGGATGCCGGCGACGAATCGGTACACCTATATGTTTTTGAATCGACGGCTCAGGGAGTGCGGTGATTGGGCAACGTTGCTGCCCGGTGTGCAGAGCGAAATGCAGACGCTGCGGCAGTCGCGCATGGGAGTGGAATTTTTGGAAGGATTGCGTGCCGCGGCCAAATGGCCACAGGCATTGCGATGGGTGCTCCAACGTGGGCGATGCGTCTCCACCGCCGTGCTGACAAACCTGAGCGATCCTTCCCGCCGGCTTCGCAAGCGACTGCGGGTCGACTCCAACGGGTTCATGTGGCTGGACAACGCGCAGTGTCTCGACATCCAAATCCAAACGCCTCCTCTGCGGCCCGGAACGCGGTGGGGGTTTGGCATTTTTGAGTATGCAAGACGGATGACGATTTCGTTTCGCTACGATACGACGACGATCACACCGGCGGCTGCCCAGAATGTTTTGAACCGG
>CAIRDU010000204.1 GCA_903877395.1 uncultured Planctomycetaceae bacterium | reverse complement strand
CGATCTTGCTGGCTATTGACGAGGGCCTCTTTGTCCAGAGTCCTGTGACGCCAGCGGTGCGGATGAACGACACGACAGATATCTGGCTGGCCGCCGGCACCGGAAGCTATGGCCGTCAGCCGGCGCTGCCATTTTCTACGACCACGATCTCGCAGGCGCAATCAGGCCGCGTGCATGGAAGCCGCGAGGAGGGCGATCCAAAGCCACATGCTACTGGCTCTAGAGGCCCAGACCTCGGGCTCTTTTCGCTCACATTGAATGATGATGCCACGCTTGACCGCGATATGCTCGCGGCATACAGAGCGTTTCGGATCGAGGCCGAGCAGTCAGGGTTTCGACATTTCCTGGAAGTTTTTTTTCCGAACGCGCTCGAAGCTGTGCCGGGAAAAGTTGCGGCCCACAAGCCCCCAGACATTGCCCGCTTTCTGGCTGACCACGTGGTGCGAGCCTTGGCTGGCGTGCCTCGGGCTGGGCGTCCGATATTCCTTAAGATTCCGTACCTAGGCCCCGAGATCACTGAGCAACTTGCTGCCTACGATTCCTCGCTGGTCGTGGGTATTCTGGGCGGCGGGGCGGGCACCACGCACGATGCATTTGGCCTGATCGCAGACGCGAAACAGCACGGGGCCCGCGTTGCGCTTTTTGGCCGCAAGATCAACGCAGCAGAACACCAACTCTCATTTGTGAAAATGCTGCGTGCAGTGGCCGATGAGGCCATCTCGGCGGCAGAGGCCGTTCGGGAGTATCATGCAGAACTCGCAAAGCTCAAGATCCAGCCGCACCGCCTCCTCGAAGACGATATGGCCCGCAGTTCGACTGCCTCTGCCTACTCCTAGAGACCCCGGGCCTTCTCGAGTAGCTCAATCCCGTCCTTGAAAAAACTCTTCTCGATACCACCTACGGAGATGCGACCGTGATCTTGTCAAAAAAACAGTCTCCAGGATCGGTTGAAAACGTTCCCGCTGGCAACTCCCGCCGTCTATTTCTGGGCACGACCACGCAGGCGGCCGCATCGGTGTTTGCCGGCACGCTGCTCTCAGACAGTCGGGCGGAGGACAGCGTTGAGAAGGCCTCGCCCGAAAATGCCGCACCGGCAGTGCACGCTGGTGGCAGCGACGAGATTCGTGTGGCATTGATCGGCTGCGGTGGTCGCGGCGGCGGGGCTGCAGCGGACGCACTCTCCGTCGCCAGTACACCACTCAAGATCGTGGCGATGGCCGACGTGTTTCGCAGTCGCGTCGACATCGTTCGACGGTCGCTCACCGAGCAGTTCAAGGAACGGGTTGATGTGCCCGAAGACCGCGCCTTTACTGGAATGTATGCGTACCAGCAGGCGATCGACTGTTTGCGACCCGGGGATATCGCGATCTTCGCAACGCCACCAGCATTTCGGGCAGTGCATTTCGCGGCAGCTATCCAGAGGGGCGTGCACACGTTTATGGAGAAGCCGGTATCGATCGACGGCCCGAGCACGAAGCGGATCATCGACCTAGCAGCCCAAGCAGACGCCAAAAATCTCAAGGTGGGCGTCGGATTGATGTGCCGCCACTGCGACCGCCGCCGCGAACTCTCTGATCGGCTCAACGACGGGGAAGCGGGCGAGTTAATGGACTTTCGCGGCTACCGCATGCATACCCCAGTCCAAAGTTTTGAGCTGGCACCGGGTCATCAAGAGATCCCAGAACTGCTTTGGCAGATCAAGCGATTCCATGGCTTTCTTTGGGCCAGCGGTGGGATTTTTAGCGATTACTACGTGCACCACATCGACGAGGTCTGCTGGATGAAAGGCGCGTGGCCTGTGTCGGCTGAGGCCACCGGCGGACGGCACTACCGAGGCAAGTTAGACGATCAGAATTTCGACAGCTATGCCGTTGAATACACGTTTGCCGATGGCACGAAATTCTTCTACTCCGGCCGCTCTATGAAAGACTGCCAGCAAAAGTTTGGCGTGTTTGGCCAAGGCACCAAAGGCGCTTTTACGATTTCTGGTAGCGGCCATTCCCCCGCACGGTGCACGATTTACAAGACCCAGCAGATGGATAAGGCCAACATGGCTTGGACGGCCGAGCAACCCGAGCCGAATCCTTACCGCCGGGAGTGGGAGCATCTCGTAGCGGCCATCATGAACAATGAGCCGTACAATGAAGCGGTGCGAGGCGCCGAGGCGAGCCTCGTGACGGCGATGGGGCGGTTTGCCGCCCACACCGGCAAACTTATGACATTCGATGAGATGCTCAACTGCCCCGACGATTTGACAGCAGGCGTGGCGACGCTCACCGACAGTTCTCCAGCAATCCTGCTCGCCAACAGCGACGGCATGTACCCAACGCCAAATCCTGGTAAGTATAAATTTGAGTACCGCGACTAAAACGCATCGTGCGGTCG
>CAIRDU010000203.1 GCA_903877395.1 uncultured Planctomycetaceae bacterium | reverse complement strand
CATCGACACCGAAAAGGGTGAGATCCTTTAGAAGGAATACGTCAACATAGGGCTTGCCGTCGACACGCCTCGCGGTCTGGTTGTGCCCGTGCTAAGAGACTGCGACGAGCTTTCGATTCCGCAGATTGCCCAGGCCATCGCCGAGACGGCCGAGAAGGCCAAGCACGCGCAGTACGGCATCGAAGACTTGCGAGGCGGCACGTTCACGATCAGCAATTTGGGAGCGATTGGAGGCACCTACTCGACGCCCATTATCAATTGGCCGGAGGTGGCCATTTTGCTTGTGGGACGCGCCCGCAGGTTGCCGGTTGTGCGGGAAGACAAGATCGAACCGCGGCTCATGATGCCGCTCTCGCTTTCGTACGACCACCGAATCATTGATGGTGCTATGGCGGCTCGTTTTCTCAAGGAAGTGATCGGTTATTTGGAAAGCCCCGGGCGGTTACTGCTGGCGAGGTAATGTCGCACACGCTCGCCCCGGCTAGTTGCGTGGATATAGGTTGTTTGAAAGACTTTGACTGAAAAGATATGGACTGATTTTGTGAGCACTCTTGATAGCGTTGATTCAACGGGCACTGCCAGCCTCGCGTTTTTAGAAGAACTCTTTGCGCAGTATCAGGAAGATCCCTCCAGCGTGGATCCTGATTGGCAGGGGTATTTTGAATCGCTGATGGCTGCCACCGGCGCGATTCCGACAGGGCCTGCCTCGGCGCACTCGGCTCCGGCGGATGCCGCCGCTGTGGCTCGAAACGGAACGGCCCACCCAGAAGCCGAACCCCCTGCGGCCCCACTGCCTCCGGCAGAACGCCCTCTAGCAGGGCGGCTCTCCCCTACGGCGCTGCTGGTGGCCCCCGACGGCATTGCCACCGGGCGTGCAGTGGCAATTTCCAATGGGAATCTGCACCTGCCCGATGCGTTAGCGGGGGAGGCCGCGCCGCTCCCGATGCCCGTGGCTACGGGCTCAAAGGCCGCAGAGCGGGTCGCATTCCTGCAAGACCGCGTCGATCAACTCGTGCGGGCTTACCGGGTGCGAGGGCACCTGATGGCCGAGATCGATCCGCTCGGTCGGCCCCGGCCGGGTTTGCCAGAACTGGATCCACAGTTTTACCACCTGACTGAAGACGATATGGATCGGGCGTTTTCCACCGACACGATCGAGGGGCCGCAGTCGATGTCGCTGCGACAGATCATCAAGCGTCTGCGCAATACCTACTGCCGGGCGATCGGCGTGCAGTTTATGCACATGGACGATCTGCGTGTGAGGCAATGGCTGCAGGTGCGAATGGAAGGCTGTGAAAATCGCATTCAGCTCGACCGTCGGCAGCAGTTGCGGATCTACCGTCAGATGACGACCGCAGCGGTGTTCGAAGAGTTCATCCAGAAACGATTTTTAGGAGCCAAAAGCTTTTCTCTGGAAGGATCTGAAAGCCTGATCCCGCTTTTGGAAATGGCTATTGAGCGGGCCGCCTCGCATGAAATCGGCGACATCGTGATGGGGATGGCTCATCGCGGCCGACTCAACGTGCTGGCCAACATTATGGGGAAGAGTCCGCAGCGAATCTTTCGTGAGTTTGCCGACATGGACCCGGAACTTCACGTTGGACGGGGCGATGTGAAGTATCACCTTGGCCACTCCACCGATTACCGGGCAGCCAATGGCCGAAACGTCCACCTCACGCTCTGCTTCAATCCGAGCCATCTGGAGTTTGTGAATCCCGTTGCGATCGGTCGAATGCGTTCGCGGCAGGATCGTTCATCTGATCAGTTGCGGCAAAATGGGATGGTCATTTTGATTCACGGCGATGCAGCATTTGCTGGCGAAGGAATTATTCAAGAAACCCTCAATCTGAGTGAATTGGAAGCCTATCGCGTAGGTGGCACGCTCCACGTTGTCGTCAATAATCAAATTGGATTTACAACAGGGCCTCGAGAGGCCCGCTCCTGCATGTACGCCACCGACGTGGCGAAGATGCTGCAAATCCCTGTCTTTCACGTGAATGGCGAGGATCCGGAGGCGGTGGCGCAGGTTGTGAATCTCGCGATGGATTTCCGTCGGGAGTTTCAGCGAGATGTTGTGATCGATATGTATTGCTTCCGCCGCCGTGGCCACAACGAAGCGGATGAGCCTGCCTTCACACAGCCGGCTCTCTATCGGGTGATCGATCGCCGTCCGAGCGTGCACGAAAGCTATCTGGAAAAACTCCTCAAGCTGGGCGATGTGGCTCGCGAGGAGGCCATGCAGATTGCCGACGAACACAGGGCCAAGTTGGACGCTGAACTCTCCGTTGCCAAAAGCGAAGACTACGTTCACAAAAGCGACCTTTCGGGTGTGTGGGCGTTTTATATTGGCGGCCGCGAGCGTGAGGCGGCCGATGTCGACACCGGTGTGCGTCGCGAAGTGCTAGAGCACCTGCTCAAACGCCTCGTGGCATTGCCGGAGGGCTTTCAGCCGCATGCAAAGATTCAAAAGCTGCTGGATATTCGTCAGCAGATGGCCGAGGGCACTGTGCCGCTGGACTGGTCGGCAGGTGAGTCGCTGGCACTAGCGAGCCTAGCCGTTCAGGGCTTGCGAGTGAGGCTGTCGGGGCAGGACAGCCAGCGAGGCACGTTTAGTCACCGCCATGCTGTGATTCACGATGTGGTCACCGACGACACGTATTGTGCCTTGGAGCATCTCGCCAGCGATCAGGCGCCAGTTGAGATTTACAACAGCCCGCTTTCCGAGGCGGGTGTGCTGGGCTTCGAGTATGGCTATAGCCTCGACTGCCCCGATGGGCTGGTGATGTGGGAGGCGCAGTTTGGCGACTTCGTCAACGCGGCGCAGGTTGTAATCGATCAGTTCATCGTGAGCGCCGAAGACAAGTGGAACCGTCTTTCGGGGATCGTATTGCTTCTGCCGCACGGCTTCGAAGGGATGGGGCCCGAGCATTCCAGTGCACGTCTCGAGCGATTTTTATCGCTGGCCGCGAAGGACAACATTCAGGTCGTGGCCCCCACAACGCCTGCTCAAATTTTCCATTGCCTCAGGCGGCAAGTGCTTCGAGTCTGGCGGAAGCCGTTGGTCGTGATGACGCCCAAGAGCCTGCTGCGTTATCCCGGTTGCGTCTCCAGCATGGAGGATCTCGTCAAAGGCTCGTTCCAGCGTGTGATTCCGGATGGCTCGAATGTGCCGGTCCGCGAGATTCGGCGGATCCTGCTTTGCTCGGGCAAGGTGGCGTACGAACTGGAGAAGCGCCGCCAAGAAAACGGCCGCCACGATGTGGCCATCGTGCGAGTCGAGCAGCTCTACCCGCTGCCTCGCCGCTCTCTCGAAGTGGCACTGGCAAACTACACGGCCGGCACACCTGCGGTGTGGGTTCAGGAGGAACCAGAAAATATGGGCGCATGGCGGTTTTTTCGAATTCATTTTGGCGACAAACTGCTCGACCGATTTCCGTTCTCGGGCGTCTGCCGCCAGAGCGCCGCCAGCCCCGCCACCGGTTCCAAGAAAAGCCATGACATGGAGCAGAACGAACTGCTCACGGCCGCATTCCAAAGTTAACCCATCACGTTTGTTCTCCACAGCCACCCCTTCGGGCAACCATCTCACATGACAACTCCAGCACCGTCCGCGCCGTCAGAACGCATTGAACTCAAAGTGCCCGCAGTGGGTGAGTCGATCACCGAGGTTCAGATTGGCGCGTGGAAGAAGCGTCTAGGGGATACTGTCGCTATCGACGAATCCATCGTTGAGATCGAAAGCGATAAGGCGACCGTTGAGTTGCCGGCTCCAATGTCCGGCACAATCACAAGCATTCTGAAGGAAGCAGGCGAGAAAGCTCTGGTGGGCGAGGTGATCGGCACGATGGAGACTGCCGCTATAGGCTCTCGCGGCCAAGGAGTTGCGTCTCCCTCGGAGAACGCAGGCCAGGCTGTCGTGAACGTCAAACGCACAGAAGGTCGCACCGATATTGGCTCGGTGCAGATGGCTCCGGCGGCCCTTCAGCCACGAGTGATGCCTGCCGCCGCCCGCGTGTTGGGTGAGGCAGGCGTTGCGGTTACCGCCGTCCCAGGGACTGGCCCCGGAGGCAGGGTGACAAAACCAGATGCTCTGACCGCCGTAGCCCTTGCACCCAAGGTCGATGCAACGCCGGTGGCACGCCCGCCGGCGCAAGCAAGCAAGGCTCCAACGCAGGTGGTCGTGCCGGTTCCTGCAGGCGGTCCGCGAGAAGAGCGCTACGTGTTGATCAGCCCGATTCGCAGACGCATTGCGGAGCGACTCGTTCAAGCACAGCAACAAGCAGCGTTGTTAACCACGTTCAACGAAGTCGACATGAGTGCTGTGATGTCGTTGCGGCAGAAGTTTAAAGATTCATTTGCAGAGCGATACGGCGTTAAGCTGGGGTTCATGTCGTTTTTTGTGCGAGCCACCGTGGAGGCGCTGAGGGCTGTGCCGCAGGTGAATGCAGAACTCCGAGACCCGCACGTTGTGTATCGCGATTACTGTGATATTGGCATCGCCGTTGGGGGTGGCAAGGGGCTTGTTGTGCCGGTGCTTCGCAATGCCGAAAAGCTTTCGTTTGCTCAGATCGAGTTGGGCATCAATGATTTTGCGAGGCGCGCTGGCGACAACAAGCTCAAGCTCGAGGAACTGCAAGGTGGCACGTTCACGATCTCCAACGGTGGGGTGTACGGTTCGATGATGAGCACGCCGATTATCAATCCTCCGCAGAGCGGCATTCTTGGCTTGCACGCAATTCAAGATCGTCCGATGGCCGTCAGCGGGCAGGTGGTGATTCGGCCAATGATGTACCTCGCGCTCACCTATGATCACCGTCTTGTGGATGGCCGAGAAGCCGTCACATTTCTCAAACGCATCAAGGAAACGATCGAGGAGCCGACACGCCTGATGTTGGAGGTGTGACGTGGCAGAAACGGTGGCAGCCACCGTTTCTTGTTTGTAGTTTTTTGCAAGGAACACTATGGCACAGCACGATTTGGTGGTGATTGGTGGCGGGCCGGCTGGCTATGTGGCGGCCATCCGCGCGGCGCAGTTGGGCATGAAGGCTGCGGTGGTCGAGCGGGAAGACTGGCTCGGTGGCACGTGCCTGCGAGTTGGATGCATCCCATCCAAAGCGCTCCTTGAATCCAGCCACAAATACGAGGAAGCCAGTCACGGTTTGGCTGTGCACGGCGTGAAGGTGGGAAGCGTCTCGCTGGACTTGACAGCGATGATGAAGCGGAAGAGCGACGTCGTTTCGATTCTATGCAAGGGAATCGACTCGCTCCTGTCGAAACATAAGATCGTGCGGTACCGAGGCACCGGCACGCTGGTAGGGCCCGGCCGCGTGGAGGTGCGTGCGGTTGACGGCACGGGCACGCTCCTGGAATCGCCGCGGATCATTCTGGCTGTTGGCAGCAAGAGCATCGTGCTACCCGGCATCGAAGTCGATGGCACGCTGATCGGCACAAGCACAGAAGCGCTCTCGTTCGACACAGTGCCAGGCCACTTAGTCGTCATCGGCGGTGGCTACATCGGATTGGAGTTGGGGAGTGTGTGGCGGCGACTCGGCACGCAGGTCACTGTACTCGAATACGCCGACAGAATCCTCACCGGCATCGACGGCGATATTGCCACCGAAGCGCTCTCGCTGTTTCGCAAGCAGGGCCTCGACATCCGGCTGGGTGTCAAAGTCAAACGGGCGACCGTGGTTGGAGGCCGTTGCAGGGTGGAGTGCGAAGGGTTGGAGCCGATCGATTGCGATCGTGTGTTGGCAGCGACTGGCCGTACGCCAGCGACTCAGAACCTCGGACTCGAGACAGTTGGAATCGCCTGCGACAAGCGGGGCTGGATTCCTGTAGATGCACTGTTTCGTACGACGTCCGCAGGCATTTATGCAATTGGCGACTGCATTCCCGGGCCAATGCTGGCGCATAAGGCCGAGGAAGATGGCGTGGCCTGCGTCGAGGGAATGCAGAGCGGTTGGGCGCACGTCGACTACGATCTCGTGCCAGCAGTGGTCTTCACGCACCCAGAAATCGCTGCGGTTGGAAAAACGGAAGAGCAACTCGTCGCCGCTGGTACACAGTTTAAGAAGGGCGTGTTTCCATTTCGCGCCAACGGCCGGGCTCGTACGATCAACGATACGATTGGCAAAGTGAAGGTGCTGGCCGACGCCGCAAGCGACCGAGTACTGGGCGTGCACATCATCGGTCCATCCGCCGGCGATCTGATCGGCGAAGCCGCTGCTGCCATGACGTTTGGGGCCACAGCGGAAGATATCGCGAGAGTCTGCCACGCGCACCCCACGCTTCCGGAATCGCTCAAGGAAGCTGCGATGGCTGTGAGCGGCCGTGCCATTCACGCCTAGCCTGCACACCGTGCCACGAGCCACTAAAATCGCACGCCGAAGCCGGCGTCGGAGAAAAAGCTTGCGGCGTCGTTGGTGAGACCCCATCCCAATCGAATCCCGATTTCGAGATTCTTGGTGAGCAGGTAGTGTGTGCCTGGGCTGAAGAAAGGGCTCGCTTCTTCGTTGAGCAAGCCGTCGGTATACGACCCAAAATATTCGGCGTGCACCTCCCATCGTTCGCTGACGGGAATGCGGAGCACCACAGACGGCGCCCACTTGTTAAACCACGATTGCTCCCCTTCGGAATAGGCATAGCGAATCGCCGTATCCAGTCGCCAGCCTGCGGCAGACTGCCACCCAAAGGCGTAGGTGACCACAGGAGTGGTGCCAAAGAGATCGCCCGAGGTGGGTGTGAATGCCTCGACAATGAGGCAGCTTTTGGGTGTCCAGCCGTGCTGCTCGGTTGTGGTGGCCTTGAATCCGTAGAGCACGTTGGATTCGTACGCAATCGTGCCGTCGGATCGGCCCGAGCCGCCCTCGGCATTGGTCACCAGATAGCCACCGCCATTATCAGCGTAGCTGCCCCCGATCCGCCACTCAAAGCGATCGCTTACACCAATCCGGCACAGGAGTTCGGGGTAGCTGTTGGTGGAAGGCCCGCTCCTGTTATCGATGTACACATAGGAACCCTCCGTGAGCACCGTGCCTGGCTTGGTCGTGTAAGTGGACGGCGTAAACGCGTCGCGATCCGTTTGAAGATCGACGTAGTCCTCGGCGGGGCATGCCGAAGCAATAATCCCAAGCAGAATCAGTGTCGCGACACGTTTCAGCGTGAAGCAGCTCGCGTGGGTCATCGCATGGAGCGGCATATTTTTCCGGCTTAGCATTGCCCGCCCCGCATGTGCGCGGCACCCATCTCTCTCGTGCTCTCTCCTGTAGTTTCGGCAGGCATGTTTTCTCACTCCTGTTTTTTCGTCACGACCGCTACGGATTCACCAGACTATCGAGAATGGCTGGGCTGATATCCCGGTACGACACAACAACTCACGTGTGTCTGGCTGGACTCGAACGAACGACCCTAGCAGACTGAGAAACTAGTCTGCCGCCGCACGAAGCGGCGACCGTCGCCCCCGGAAACGGAAACCCTCAGCGTTTCAAGCGGTCCACCAAGTGGATAAAGGTGATAGATGACTTTATCCACGAGCGGCTAGGATTCAAAATCCAGATGAGGGCAATGAAGAGGGTTCGATCGTAGTGCGCGACATGCGTTTTCCTCGGGGGACGCGATTTCTGCGCACTGCATGTTAGGGACTGTGTGTGATTCTTCTGACACAGCTCACGAACCGGCGGTCATCCTCTATGGTTTGTTTGTTATAAACGGATGCGAACCCCCATGCCCGCCGCCGAGTTTGCTACGGGCATCCCAGATAGTGACGCTGTCTTCAACTGGATACATGTTGAGGGCAGCGTTAACCACCAGATTCTGACACTGGTGGTGATCTCGTTGAAGGCGGGCAGGTTAGCTCGCAAAACAACGACTCGTTCCGCTATTGTTGGATCGAATCACCTGATCGACGCAGTCTGTGGAAGTATTCCTAGGACTACGTGGCCCTTGGGGATCGGGGCGCAGCCGCATGCTTGGTGTGCCGGCAGCCGAGCTATAATGCTGCGGTTATCCGCACGAACATCAATTCTGTGGATGAACGTTCTGTCCGTCTGGTGCCGGCTCAACATCCTAACGGCTGTTCCCAGAGCGATTGATCTTCAGAAGGAGACGATTGGTGTCACTCTGGGCGAAGTTGTTTACTGGTCATCCGTCAGTCAATTTGAACGACGATGATCGGCCTGCTTTGACCACCTATTGGAGCAGCACTCCCGAGCAACTTGTAGCCGACTTGCGAAGCTCAATGAATGGCATCGGGCAGGCCGAGGCGGAGCGACGTCTGCTGCAATACGGTCCGAATGCACTCCAATCTGGGGGGCAAAGTACCCTGCTGGGATTGTTCCTGAACCAGTTCAAGAGTCCACTGGTTCTGATTTTAGTTGTCGCCGCCATCATTTCGCTGATCGCCAGAGAATGGCCTGACGCTTTGATCGTGCTGACCGTAGTGCTCGGTAGTACGACGCTGGGCTTTGTGCAGGAATATCGGGCCAGCGACGCCATCGAAAAACTGCGTTCGACGCTCACAATCAAGTCGAGCGTGCTGCGCGATGGACAAACGCGAGTCGTGCTTTCAGAAGACATTGTCTCGGGGGATGTAGTACTTCTGTCCGCTGGCAGCCTGATCCCGGCCGACGGCATCGTTCTGGAGGCAAATGATTTATTCGTCAGCCAGGCAGTACTGACGGGCGAGGTTTTCCCAGTCGAAAAAAAGCCAGCCACAGTCGCGGCAACTTCCAGCCTGATGGATCGCGTCAACTGTGTGTTCATGGGGACCAGCGTGCGCAGCGGAACGGCACGCGTCCTGATTGTACAAACGGCAACGTCGACGATTTTTGGACAGATTGCCGAGCGACTCAAGTTGCGGTCCCCCGAAACGGAGTTTGAGCGAGGCATTCAGCGTTTTGGCTATTTGCTCACTCGCATCATGCTGGTGATGGTTGTCATCGTTTTGGCGGTGAATGTTTTCCGTGACAAGCCGGCATTGGAGTCGTTGCTCTTTGCGCTAGCCCTGGCGGTGGGCCTGACGCCTGAACTCTTGCCGGCCATCATCAGCATCACGCTCTCGCACGGAGCACAGCGGATGGCCAAGCGTGGCGTCATCGTAAGACGGCTGAACGCGATCGAGAACTTCGGCAGCATGGATATCCTTTGCACAGACAAGACGGGCACGCTGACGGAGGGGATCGTGGTTCTCAATCAGGCGGTTGATGCTCAGGGGCAGCCCTCCGCCGAGGTTCTTCGTTACGCCTATCTCAACGCGCACTATCAGACGGGTTTGAGTAATCCTCTCGATGAAGCGATCAGCGCCGCCGGCAAGTTGGCGAGCCTGGCCGTTGACTGTGACACGAAAGTCGACGAGATCCCGTACGACTTCGTTCGCAAACGGCTGAGCGTGGTGATTGCCGACCAGCGCGGAGATCGCGTTCTCATTACGAAGGGCGCGTTAGACAATGTGCTACAGATGTGCCAAACGGTTCAGATCGCCGGCGCAACTACTCTGTTGGACGATGTCAAAAGGGCGGAGATTATCGAGCGACATCGGCAATGGAGCGGCCAAGGCTTTCGCGTATTGGGTATCGCCGTGAAGTCGGTCAAACCGGGCGCCGCGTCGTATTCTCGCGACGATGAGTGCGCACTACAGTTTGCCGGCTTTTTATTGTTCTTCGATCCTCCCAAGGCCGACGTTGCGCAAACGATTGTCGATCTTGCCGGCCGTGGCGTCCAACTCAAAATCATCACCGGCGATAACCAGTTAGTGGCGCGGCACGTAGCGCAGGCCGTGAACCTTCCGATCGGCGGCTTACTGACTGGCCGTGACCTGCAGGGGCTTGCCGACGAGGCGCTATGGCACGCCGCCGAATACACAACCATCTTCGCCGAGGTGGATCCCAACCAGAAGGAACGAATCATTCTTGCCTTGCAGAAGACTGGTCACGTGGTCGGTTATATGGGCGACGGCATCAACGACGCCCCTGCGCTGCATGCTGCCGACGTCGGCATTTCTGTCGATACAGCCGTCGACGTAGCAAAGGACGCCGCTGACCTGTTGTTGCTGGAAAAAGAGCTGGATATTTTGCGAGATGGGATTGATGAGGGCCGCCGGACCTTTGCCAACACCCTCAAGTACATCCTGACAACAATCAGCGCTAACTTTGGCAACATGTTTAGCATGGCTGCAGCCTCACTGTTCTTGCCGTTTCTGCCGCTACTGGCCTCACAGATCCTGCTTAATAATTTCCTTTCGGACATTCCGGCTACGACGATCGCGGGCGACAACGTGGACCCGGAGTGGGTATCTCGGCCGCGTCGCTGGGATGCCCAATTTATCAGTCGCTACATGGTGCTCTTCGGCCTCGTCAGTTCGTTTTTCGACTTTCTTACCTTTGGGACACTGCTGTACCTGTTCCAGGCAACGGAAGAGGAGTTTCGTACCGGTTGGTTCATCGAGTCGCTGTTGACTGAGTTAGTAATTGCCCTTGTCGTGCGGACACGCCGTGTCTTCTTTCGTAGCCGGCCGGGCAATCTGTTACTCGCGAGCACGATCGTGGTGATCGGCATTACGCTCGCGTTGCCGTATCTCCCATTCAATTCGCTATTGGGCTTCGTTCCACTGCCAGCACCGCTGATGCTGCTGCTGATTGGATTGACGGTCCTCTATGTCGGCGTTGTCGAGTGGGCGAAGAAAATCTTTTATTCTCGCAAGCAAAACGCGAGAGTAGTCGGCGCCAGCCAGTCGTAAAGCAAGACTCCAAGTAGGTGCGACCTGGATGGTGTTCTAGGGGTACGCATGGTGTCCATGGCTCGCATGGCGATCGATCGTCGGTAGAGTTTGCGGTTGTTTCAGCGGGGCATGCCCCGCTGAAAACCTAGTTTACTAACATCCCAACTGGATCAGAGTTGGGGGCAGCATCACAACGACCAGATGTTCTCACCGGAGGTGGTCTCGTGTGATGGGGGCAGATCAAGCTCAAGTGCGCCCGGCTGGACTCGAACCAGCGACCCTGGGATTAGAAATCCCATGCTCTATCCACCTGAGCTACGGGCGCTTCGGCTGAAATCATAGCAGAAGTCTCTATGCCGTAACCACGTGCGCAGCCAAAATCGTTTCGTCCTTTCAGTCGCCAATGAGATGAAAAAGGTGCTAGGTTGAGGGGGGCAGGTAAAGATGGCGTCGAACTTTTGTACGACTTGCTGTTGGATTTGTGTGCTACGGATAAAGCAACACCCTCTTCTGTAAATCGCGGTTTGAGCGGGCGGTTCATGTGGCTTCCACGTTCAAGTAGGCCCTCTCGGTCTCCCATTCGTCGCTGATCTCGCTGAGGACGGTTGAGGCGAGCCTCAGGAGCGATGCCTCATTGGGGGACAGCGTGGCGACGCGGGTTCGGCGTTTTATTTCCCTACTGATGCGTCCCAGTCCATTTGTGGTATGGGCTGGCCTAATGACCAAATCCAGCTTGTTTTCGGCTCAGTTCAGGTGGAGGTGTGTAGATAAATCCTGTAATGTTGGCTAGGAAAATACGTCCGTTACACACGACAGATTAAATTAACCCGCTTTCGGGAGGCGGCATCCATGAGTTCGATCGTCGATCCAACTGCGGAAAAAGCGCTGGCGATTAATCTTGACCCTTCGTTGTATGGAACATTTGCCGAGATCGGCGCCGGACAGGAGGTGGCACGCTGGTTTTTCTCAGTGGGCGGCGCCGCAGGCACCGTGGCCAAAACAATATCGGCCTACGACACGACGGTGAGCGACTTGATTTACGGTAAGGCTCCTCGCTATGTGTCCTGTGAGCGCATCGATGATATGCTCAACCACGAATATCGATTGTTGCACGAACGGCTTGACGAGACTCGCGGTAATCACACGAGGTTCTTTGCGTTTGCCGACACGGTATCAGCCCTATCGCATGCTGGATGCAACGAGTGCCATGCTTGGATTGGTATACGCTTTCAGCACATGCCGCGATCAGCACACAGCGATGTGATCATCCACGTGCGTCTGCTTGACGCCACTAACGTACTGCAGCAAGAAGCATTGGGCAGGCTGGGAGTGAATCTATTGCACGCCGCTTGCCATGCCTGGGCGATGCCCAAGAAGTTGATCGAGAGGCTTCTTGATGATGTCGGTCGAGATCGGCTCGAGATCGATTGGATCGTGTTTCGCGGGGCAGCATTCCCTGCCATCGATAATCGACTCATGGCTCTGCATTTGGTGAGGGTTGGATTTACGCCGGCCACACTCTTTGACAGCAACGGCCGAAATCTGCTTGCGTCGGAGGCAATACGCAAGAAACGCGTGCTGCTTGAACGCGGTCGATTTGCGCCGGTTACGACCCTCAATCTGCAGATGATCGACAAAGCTCGCCGACTCTTTGATGACAGAGCAGGAGGAACGGCCGCAGACAACGGACATCTTGAGAACACAACCGAGACTCTTGAAATCATGGAAATCACGATGAACAACATGCGCGACCGCGGGCAGGTTGTGGATCAGGACTTCCTCTCCCGTATTGATCTGTTAAATGCCGTCGGCAAGATGGTGCTCGTCAGTGATTTAGGGCCGTTCCACAGATTGGCTGAGTATCTTGCCGCTCGGCAGGTTGATTGCACAGGAATCGTTCTCGGCGTGCCACTGCTGCGGGAAATCTTTAATGAATCCCACTACCATGATCTAGCTGGAGGCATTCTGGAGGCCTTTGGTCGACTGTTTACAAGCGCCGTGCGACTCTACGTGCACCCCACGCGTGATGCCATTAACGGCCACATGATCACATCCGATACGCTGGTCGTTGCTCCGCATCTGTCGCACTTGCTGCGCCATGTGCTTGCCAATGGATTTATTTTATCGATTCCCTGCGAAGAGTCGACGCTGTGCACCTATTCCAGCGAGGAAGTGCGATCGCGAATCTGCTCTGGAGACCCATCGTGGAGGGACCTCGTCGATCCGGTCGTTGCTGCAATCATCGCAAAAGAGGGCACCTTTGGTGCTCACTGCGAAACACGCAATTGAAGTCAGCGCGGCGTTTTCCTGGATCGATGCCCAGCGATCAATCGGCGAGATATTGTCTGTCATGCTATGGATTTACGAGCGTTTTCCAGTCGTGACCTGCCCCCCATAAACGACGGCTCGTGCGTCCGGCTACGGTCGAATCGTCGTAACCACGTATGGAGTTACGACTTCGTGGACGACCGCACCTCCGATGGAACGCCTATTCGGATGCGGACGATCTCCGGCTCTGCCCCTTGTACGATTCTGCACACCAGCACGCATTCCTCGTCGCGACTGCCGGCAACCGAGAGGCCCACACCGACCAAACAGCTCAGAAAGAACGCTTCACGCGCGACGGTTTGAATGAGGAGGCTCACCTTTTTTCAGAGGACAGTTTTAGCCATGGGAAAAAGGTCCATCAGAACTGCAAAAGCCGAGGCTAGCGGTACGGTGCAGTCGAACTTCTCTCGGAGTGCTGCTGAGCCAATGAATTCTGGAACCCTTTTCAGCTTCGAATCAACCCTCCGGCCTTTTCTTTTTCTTTCCCGGCCGATCCCGTCGCGCATGCCGCCGGGCCTCCAGTTCGGCAATCCCGGCTTGTGCAACCCGGCACAGGGCCTCGTGGGCTTGCTCCTCGCTCGCCACGCCCATCTGGATCAAAAGTGTGAGCCAACCCGCTTCGTAGTCGTGCAGGCGGCTCGTGTGGGGGCTGCGCGGAGCGTTCATAAGGTTGGCCTTCGGTGGCGTGCAGTTTTCGCATGCTTCGCGATAGTTTTGTATCCAGCCATTGAACCAGATGCCAGAGACAACCTTGGTCCGCAGTTCATTTCCCAGAGAAAATAGGACAAGTGCTTCCTAGGAGACCGCGCTCCCTTGTGGAAGGCACGGCTTTTATGCGAGGCCCCTCCGCCAGACCTCGCTCAGCAGGATGCCGCAGGCAACAGAGACATTCAGACTTTTCACAACACCCGTACCTGGAATGCGGATGAGTTGGTCAGCCAACGCTTCAATGCCTCGTGAGATCCCAACGCCTTCGCTCCCCAGAACAAGAATTATTTTACCAGCCAGCGGCGTTGTATAAACCACGTCGCCCCGGTTGCCTGACGTGGCTACGATACGGAATCCCAATTGCTTGAGACGGTGAAGATCGGCGGCTGGATCGGCAATCCCGTAGACGTTCACGTGCTCCGCGCCTCCTTCGGCCACGCGGACGGCCGCGGGCGAGAGGGGAGGCAGGTCGTCCTGGGCACCCAGCAGTGCCGTTACGCCGAAGTGGGAGGCGACACGTACAATCGAGCCGAGGTTGTGTGGGTTGTGGACGCCGTCCAAATACAGAAGCGGGCCCGTATGCTGGCCCGCTAGAAGCGATTGCATGAGGTCAGCCGAATGCCAGCGGCGGACTGCGCGGGCCAGAATGGCGATGCCTTCGTGGTGAATAGATCCAGTGATGCGTTGGAGATTGTCGTGAGCAACGACCTGAAATCCTTTTCGCTCCCGGGCGCAGAAGCCGAGGAGTCTGGCAAATTGTCGCTGGCGTTCAACGGCCAGATAGACGCGGATAATATCCTGCGGACGATGGGCATAGATTGATTCGCAGGCCCGGAGTCCGTGGTATTTCTCTTCAGCTTTTCCCTGATGCCGATCGTGCTCTCGCGGGCCAGCCTTGCCGACTGGAGCGAGGGTAGGCTTCTG
>CAIRDU010000202.1 GCA_903877395.1 uncultured Planctomycetaceae bacterium | reverse complement strand
CGTTCAAAACGAGTACTGATCCTCGTCAGCCTGCACGAGGCAACACGAGATGAAAACGAAAATATTCTCTTGGCTCCCGACGATATCGTGAGCGTCGAACCAACACCGCGAATGCTCGTGCGAGACGTCGGCACCTACGTGGGTTCCGCAGCTAATATCGGCGGTGGCAAACTCATGTCTGGACTGTAGATACGCTGCTTGTCTTGATATCCCAAACATCGAGAAAGGACACGACTCTTGGAGGGACAGCCAACGGCGAGAACAGTTCCCGCTCGAGTGCCCGAACTGCGGCGGCATACTTCCAATATCCTCCGGCCACACAGTTCACTGGGGTATCGGTCCTAGGCTCCAGAGGCACGGGTGCACACTTAGCAGTGACTTCCCTAACAATAGAAACTGGTTCCATCCATGGGGGCAGATCACACGCGAATACTGGAGATTCGCTCATCTCATTTTTTCACATCCGCGATGCAGAAACTGCCGTAGGTGTGGACTCGATCCTTAACATGCAGTTCGTTAGCCAACGTCTGGTTGTACTGAAGAATGTTGGCGAGTTTTTTCTTCTGGCCGTTGACGTTGATTTCGATCGGGTTAATGAACGTTCCGTCCAAGCCAGCGCTGCGCCAGAGAACACGGGCATTGGGCGTGGCCTTGTCGACGATTGCCTGCCATTCGGCCGTAAGGATTCTCTTGGCAGGATCTTTGGACAGCCAGTCCATGTGGTCCAACAGGATGAGCCGTGAGACCGGATGTTCGGACTGCTCCAAAAAGCCCTGGACGGTGTTCGTGTGCGACGAAATCTGATCCCCCGCTCCCGCCTTCAGTCGGACGAAGTTTTCGGGCTTCAAATACTCGGGGCTTGCCTCGGGCGAGTATTCGCCCGTCAGGTAGACCCGCCAAGCATAGTTGTCCTTGAGCGGAATCTTGGTGAACACGGCCTCGACGCGATCAATGACGAACTGCAGGATGCCGCCGGGATAGCCTTCGTCGATTTGGCGGCGCTGGGCGTGAGGCACGCCCAGCAGCGACAGCGTTACGTCGCGCCGCATGGCAAACTTGATCATCGGACGCCACAGCTTCTTTGCCAGATCGTACCGTTTGAACAAACTCTCCTGCTGCTCGACGTTCTCCGCCGTCAACATCGCGTTCACAGCATCTCGCATCTTGGCGACGTGATTGATGTAGTAATTGACAAACCAGGCGAAAGTCCCACTGGTACAGCGGAAGTAGAACGACTTGCGCCGGCCAAGGTGGAACAGTTTCCCCTTGCGATCCCAGAAGGCACGCGCCTCTGGAACCAAGTGTGGGCGAAGGGCTTGCTGGTAGACATTTCTCCAATCGGGCAGGCACCCTTTGCCGAATAGCTTCCAATAGGTTTCGTAATCAAGGTGCTTCGCACCGATCAGCTTTAGATCGAGAAGATGATTCTGCTTGGGATTCATGTCGACCGCGTGCACGTGCCCGGCACCCGCCAAGGCGTAGTCGATCGCATTGCAACCGGCGGAAGTGATGACAACGACGCGGTCTTGCGGAGTCAGTTCAAGAGCGACTCGATCGAGTCGCGGATCCTCCCAGCACTGGTTGTAGACGATGTTTCGCCCGTGGATGAGATTGAACCAGGTCTTGCTTAGTCGTTCGACAACCATGTTGCGGTCTATCCGTAGAGGGAATCAAAGTTGGGAAATCCGGCCATCGCTGCGGGGACCGCCGAGGCGGCCCCGTTTCAAAAGCGTCGTCACGTTCGGGGATCGGGAGCCGATTCTAACCTCAGCTTTTGTAATTTGTGCGGGCATTTTTCCCGCGGCTAAAATTGCCCTCTGAAAAGAGGCGAGCCGTCATACTGTGCTAGGCCAGCGTACCGCAGCACGTTGAACCCAGATTTCCAAGATGACTCTGCACTGGTAGGCTGGAGTGGTTTCTAGAAATTCCAATGGGAAATCCCGGTTGATCCTTTTTGCGGATTCTTCGCTGACGTGGTATTCCCGTAGTCAACTGTACCCGTGGTTAACACGGCTGCGATGAACACCACGTTGCAACACAATCTCTGCGAAAGAAGAGCGACGACGGTGGGGGTGCCGCACTCCGACTCCAATACGAAGCGAAACATCCTCGATTCGCTTCCCGTCGGATTCGTACGCGTCCGACCTTGGGTGACAACGTTCGAGCACGCCGTTCCGCTGTGGGACACTTCCAATCGAGAGGAACTCCGGTTCGGTCTGAAGCTCGCAAGGCGCGATGAGTGCCGCCGACTTATCGCTTTCTCCCTCGCTGCGTTTGATTCGGCGGTCTCCAGGTGGCACGGCTTGCTCCCCTCCTCTGAGGCCGAGTCGCTCATCGCAAAGGCGGGTTCGAAGTCGTTGAAGTGCGGCAGAATCACTCGCTCGGAATGGGCACTGACAGGAATCGCTCGACGAACTGGTAGACCACTAGGTCGGGCTTGCATTCCTCCACAAGAGCACGGTCGTATCGCGTTCATGCGAATTCTTCGGGAACGGCGCGTATCGATTGTCGCAGGATTCAGTCGCTGAGAGGGCGTTTGCTAACAGTTTTGCTAACAGTCGGCGTCCACCACGCGATGCTGACGGTTGGAACCTTCGGCTGGCGGTAAGGCGGGCATCGCAGTCCGCGTTCAGATCACTTCGAGGACAGATTGGCCGGAGTCGAAGGTGGCGACGATCGTGTCGAAGGACGACGAGAATGCCGCAATCAAGTCGTCGTTTCGGCAGTTGCCCAGCCGCAGGTTTTGGAGGTCGTGTTGGTGCCGCAATTTCTGGTCTGTTGAGACCAACACTTCGTAGCCATGCAGAATGGCCGTCGCAAGCAGGTCGCCATTCTTGAGTTAGCTCCACCCCTTTTCGAAGACAGTGTGGATCTCGTGGCTCACCAAATGCCGGCGAAGAGGCACCGGTGTACCTTGATCAAAAAGAACCTTCATGCGGATATCTGAAGGTCGAGGCTGGCGGCCGTGAACTCAAGCACTGCCTCGACCTGCTTTCTGATGACCCCGGGAAACCATTCGATGAACTCATCGATGGTTGCGCCGTCCTCGAGGTTTTCGAAGAGTGCCCGCACCGGCACTCGCGTATTTGTGAACACCCACGCACCGCTCATCCTTGCAGGGTCTCGCTCAACTCCGCTGCAATGATCCCACGAATTCATGGAGCACCTTTCACCCATATCGGACCGCCGAACGAATATATACGGGCGTTCACACCTAGGGTCAATCGACAACCTCGCGGATTGCGACACCGGCACAACTTTCAGGCTCAAGCGTCCCATGCGAACAACAGCCTCGTCACGCGAATCGATCCTGCACCACCACCTCGGACAGAGCTAGCTTTTCCCCCTTGGGCATGGCGAGTTTCACTGCCTTGCCGACGGCGATCATGAAGGCGATCACGTGGTCGCGACAAGCCTCCTGTCTCAGATTTCCCGGCCGTCGCCGAAGTCGGCCATCCACACCAACCGAGCGCGGTCGAGTTTGCCCTGGGCTGTGAGTGGCCAGTGGTCGACGGGGAAAAAGCTGACGGGTATCGAAAGCGGTTCCAGGCGGGCGGCGGCCCAAGCGGCCAAGGCCTCCGCGCCGGGATCGACGGCGTTTGGGCGGAGTTCGTAGAACGCCACTGGCACATGGCCCTCGCGTTCATCCGAGGCCCCCACCACCGCGGCGGTCGCGACGCCGGGGTGCGAGAGGATCGCGTCCTCCACCATCGCCGGGGCCACCTTGAACCCCCCGCGCGAGATCATGTCCTTCTGCCTGCCCGCGAACCAGAGGAAGCCATCCTCGTCGGCCGAGGCCAGGTCCTCGGTGTCGAGCCAGCCTGACCTGAGCATCCGATGCGTGGCCAGCGTGTCGTTCCAGTAGCCGATCATCATGTCGGGGGTACGCACGAGAACCCGTCCCACCTCGCCCGGAGCCGTGTCCGCGCCGCTCTCGGTCACCACCCGCACTGCGACGCCCATCATCGCCTGCCCGATCGACCCCGGCTTGGAAGGGCCGTGCGGCGGGCTGATGCAATAAAAGCCCGTCTCCGTCATGCCGCAGATTTCGAGCAACGGCTTGCGCACCACATCCGCCATCAGCGCATGGACTGCAGCCGGGCACGTGTCACCACCCACGATCCAGAATCGCAGTCGGCTGAAATCGGCCGCCCGCGCCGCGGCGTGCTCGAGAAGGTCGCGCGTCAGGCTGGGAGGCGTGAGCAGATACGTGGGACGAGAGTCCGCATGGGTCTGCCAAAAGGACCCCGCGTCATGGCGCTCCAGGAGCGTGATGCTTCCTCCGACACAGAGCATCGGCATCAGCTTGCTGAGCATGAACACCGGCCGGCCGATGCTCACGCACGCCAGTGTGGCATCGTCGGCCGTAAGCGTTAGCTCGTCGATGAACAGCCGCACGCGGTGAGTCATGCGATCCTGGGTGTGGGCCACACCCTTGGGCCGCGACGTGGTCCCTGACGTGTAGACCAACAGCCCGATCGGATCCGCCGCTAGGCCCCGGGACATCGCTGGCGTCGCGGCGGGGCTGGCGAGCAGCTGCCCAAACGGCACAGCGCCCGCGGGCGGCTCGTCCGGGACGTCGCCGCAGAGCACAACAGCGTCGAGTTGATCACGGGCCTCCGCTGTCACCGCACCGAGTAATGCCGGCGAAGTGACGAGCATGCGGGCGCTGCTGTGCCTGAGGATGTACTCCAACTGCGGCGGTGCGAACGTGGGAGATAGCGGCACGGCGATGAGGCCGGCCTTCGCGGCGGCCAGGATCGAGATCGCCAGTTCCACGCCGTTGGGCAGCAGAAAGGCCACGCGATCTTGGCTGGTCAGTCCTAGCGACATGAAGCCGTGGGCGACCCGGGCGACGCGATCGGCGAGATCGGCATACGAAAGCGACCCGGCGGAGGTGTGGATCGCGACGGCATGCGGCGATCTCGCCGCGGCATCGTCGAGCATGGCAGCCAACGTCATGGGTGGTCCTGTTTCACGTGCGAAGACAATACTTTTTACCAGAGTCCGCGATGGTGTTGAGGGAGATGTGCGGGGTATGCTAGCCTCTCGTCGGCCGGCAGGGCGAGGATGCCGTAGATTCCCCCGCCCCCCCTGCGGTGAAAGCGAGCACCACTGTGGCCCCAATCACCGCAGCCGAGCCAGCCTTCCCGGAAGGGAGTGGCGTGGACCGCGCGGGGCTGATCTTGTTTACGCTCGCGGCGATGCAGTTCATCAGCACCGTCGATTTCATGATCGTGATGCCCCTAGGTCCGCTCCTGTTTGACGCCTTGGGCATCAACACCGTGCAGTTCAGTTGGATCGTCTCGGCCTACACGTTCGCGGCTGGGTGCGCCGGCTTTGCGGCTGCGACAGTGCTCGACCGCGTGGGACGCAGGTCGGCCTACATCGCGCTTTCAGCCGGCCTGCTGCTGGGCACTCTGGCCTGCGGCTTGGCGACGAATTACCAGTTGCTGGTCGCGGCCCGGTGCCTGACGGGCGCGTTTGGCGGAGTGTTGAGTGGTTTGTCGTACGCCATCGTGGCGGACGTGTTTCCCGAGGAGCGGCGCGGCCGGGCGACCGGCTTACTGATGTCGGCGTTCGCTGTGGCGTCGGTAGTGGGCGTGCCCATTGGCATAGTGCTGGGCAACCGCTACGGCTGGGGAGTGCCGTTCCTCATGCTCGCGGCGCTGGGGCTGCCGCTGTTGGGCATGGCCGCGTGGACGATGCCGCCGCTGACCGGCCACTTGGGCGGGACGCAACGACGTCCCCTGGCCCAGTTGCTCGACACGCTCACGTATCCACCCCATTGGCCTGCCTTGGCCCTCACCGCCATCCTGATGTTCGGCGCATTTTCCGTGATTCCCTACATCAGCGCCTCCTACGTGAGCAATGCGGGTGTCACGGAGGCTCAGTTGCCCGTCGTCTTCGTGGCCGGGGGCTTACTCATGCTCGTGAGCACGCCGCTCGTGGGCCGGCTCATCGATCGCTATGGTGCCCTGCCCGTGTTTCGTTGCGTGGTGTTGCTGGCGGCCGTGATGACGCTCGTGGTCACTCACCTTCCGTCTGTGGGGCTTGCCGTGGCGGCCCCGGTGGCAGCGGTGTTGATGGCGAGCAACGCGGGGCGGTTGGTGTCCTCCATATCACTGATCACCGCCAGCATTGAGCCCCGACGGCGCGGTGGCTTCATGTCGGTCAATTCGTCGGTGCAGCACATCGCCAGCGGCCTCGGCACCGTGTGTGGTGGGCTGATTTTGGAGGGGGGTGCCGGCGAACCCCTGCGTTATTTTGGAACGGTCGGCATCCTCGCCGTCGCAGTGACGCTCACGAGCCTCTGGTTCGCCGGCCGCGTCCGGCCTTGACCTGCCTGCCCCCCTTCTAGCGGCACCACTTCCAGAGAGAGATTCTGTCCGTGTCACAACCAAAGGGAGGCCGCCTGCATCGCAGTCCGCTTTCAGATCACTTCGACGACAGATTGCCCGGAGTCGAAGGCGGCGACGATCGTGTCGAAGGACGACGAGAATGCCGCAAT
>CAIRDU010000201.1 GCA_903877395.1 uncultured Planctomycetaceae bacterium | reverse complement strand
GGCCGGTGGCCGGTACCTCGCGCACCAGTTCGAGCAGATCGCCTCCAATCGCTTCCAGCGTGCGGAGGGCAAGCGTCGTTCGCCGCTTGAGCGGGTCGTTGGCGGGGTCCGATGCTTTGCCGCTGTCGGGCTTATCGTCCGGCTTTGGCTCTTTGTTGCTGAGCTTCTGCTGTGCCAGCGACTCGCGGATTCTGTCCACTTCGCCCCGCATGCCGAAGAGTCGCACGATCAAATTCTCCAGCCGCCGACGGCCCGTCATTGCCAAGATCGCGTCGACTGCTCCTAGCCGGCCAGCCGCGAGCAGGCCGTGGAGCGCGATTGCATCCTGCTTTGATCCAGAGCCCTCCGTCATGTAGATCTCTTGCTCCAGAAGCGAGAGGAGCCCTGCAAAGGATGGATCGGCATCGAACGTGAGGCCCAGTCGCTTGGCCTCCGCGTCGAGCGACGACCGGATCCCGTCGGAGGGGCCTTTCTCAGTGGCCCCTTGCAACGCGGGCACCGCGATTGCAAGCCAGCGGAGCGCAGCCAAGCGATCCCGCTCGTTCTGGCCTCGGGTGAATGACACAACTCGGATTGTAAACGGCGCCGACTCGCCGTCGTTGCCGGCCGAGTCGCGGACTCTGAGGAACGCCACGATCTCATCGCCCGGCACGGCCAGCGTGGATTCCAGATCCAACGGCACATCGATCCAGACCCGCGGCCCTGTTTCTGAAACGGCCACGGGAATCAAAGTCAGCGGCGCATCGGGATTCAGATGTGGGTTCAACTGCCAGACGATTGCGGCCGACTCGACGGCCAGATCGTCCAGAATCTCTGCACGCACCGGCACGAGCGACGCAGGCACATGATCGCTCTGGGGCGACGGTGACTCCAGCCGCACCGACGGTGTCTGGTCCACTACTGCCTCGATTGCCAGCACGGTCGGCCGCACGCTGCGGAAGCCTTGAGCGTTCACGAGATCGATCGTGAATTCCTGCGAGTCTTCCACAGTCACAGAAAATCTGCCAGTGCGGCTGGTGGGATCCCATTCCACGTCTCGCCTAGGCTGCCGGTCAGCCGCCAGCACGTTGGCCTCGCGTAGATCCTGATCGGCTTGGAATGACACGGTCAGTTTTGTGCCCACCAGCAGCGGCAGCGGCCCGTTGATCGCCGAGAGCTGGCTGGGGGCTTTGCCTGTGTAGACCGGGGGAGTGATCGAGAGCGTGAGCGACTCGACTGCGGGCTGTATGACTACGTCCACCGCGTGCCGGGATGTGCGGGCATCGCCGCAGCGGATCCGAAAACCTGTCGTCTGCGTGATGCCGCTGCGGGCCGCGAGGAAAAGCTGCCGACGCACCCGTGTCATTTCCATAGGGGCTTGGCCATCCATCTGGATCAGGCAGTGCCGCATATCGACGCCCGCGAGTCCCAGGAGCCGCTCCACGATCCACGGCGGCTCGCCAACGATCTGAGCTTGCACCACCAGTTCGTCGCCGCGACCGATCTGGATCGTCTCGGGGATAACGCTGATCTGCACGAAGCTCGGCTTCGGGAGGTCGCGCCACGGCTGGTAGATCCGCGCCAGCATGAGCGGAAACTGGTAGGCCGGCCAGATGGCCAGCAGGCCGCCGATGGTTGCCACCGTTACCGCGGCAAGCACAGCCGGCCGGAGCCAGCCATCCCGCACGCTGGCCAGCGGTGCAGCACGGGCTGCCATCGCTCTGGCTGATGCCATGAGTTCGGCGATGAGTTGTGTGCGAATATCCACCG
>CAIRDU010000200.1 GCA_903877395.1 uncultured Planctomycetaceae bacterium | reverse complement strand
CGAACGTCGACGATAGACGGTGAAAGACTCAGGCAGGCCGGGGAGATTTCGACGATGATTCGGTTCGTTGCGATCGCGGAGTCCCGCAGCAAGTCGAGGAATATTTGCGGGAACGCGTCATGCGCAAAGGTCTCTTGGGTTATGTTTAACGAGATCCGCAACTGCTGATTGATCTTCAGCATGGCAATGGACTGCAGCAACACCATGTGATCAAAGCGTTGCAGGGCTCCATCCAGATCGTTAGCGGCGAAGAAATCGGGCCGGGTGATCTTAGGTTTCTGAACACTGCCGAATCGCGCAAGCGCCTCGTAAAACTTCGGCTGCCCGTCTACGTGGCTGACCACGGGCTGAAGCCATAAGTTCCAGGTTCTTGTCTCCATGCTGTCCCACAGATCTTGGAGACGCACAAGGCGTGACTCCTCCGGATTTGCCACGACGACGCGATTGCCACCCGCGAAACGTGCATCACGGGCGGATGTTTCTGCAAGCCGCACTGCAAGGTCGTAATTTCCCTTGCTGGCCTCGCAGATGCCGATCGACATGCTGAAACGAAGTTTATCGAACACTCCGATCCCGCCGATGCGATTTACGATATGGATGAGACGTGTCGCCCGAGTTGTCACCGCGTGTTTGTCGGAGTTCCTGATGAGTACCAGAAAGGCCCCTCCCGACAGTCGGCTGGGTGTCGCTGGCCAGGGAAACACACGCGAGATAGCGGACGCCACGCGATCGAAGATATCGTCCACAGCACGGAAACTCATCGACGTAGCAATGGATTCGAACGCGTCGAGCTTGGCGAAGACCACAAACGAAGATTCGTTGTTCTTAAGTGACTCTTCTTGCATCTCCCGCCACAGTTCCCAGCGGTCTATCAGTCCGGTGATGGGGTCGCGAGTGCCACGTCGGCGGCCGATGATCGGCGCGCTTTCAATCAGCGGCTGAAGAATGAGCTTCAGCCGGTTGCCGATGCTTCGCAGTCCCGCATACAATAGGTGGGGTGTTGGGCTGCCATTCAGAATCCGGATGGGAAAGAAACATACTGCCCCCAACTCGGCTGCCCGCAGATGTTGGGTGAACATCTCTCGGTCTTCCATCACAAGGAGCGGTATGATCGACTCGCCGGGCTGAGGATAGTCGCCATGGTAAAACCACTCCTTCTTCAGATCTGTCGATGCGTCTGAGATGCCCGCCGCATCGATAGAAACGAGCATCGGCCCGAGGTGTTGGAATGATTCACCGCGAGTTCGTATTGTCTGGCACAACGTCTCCAACACATACCAGCAGAGGCTGCCGAGGGGCTGACTGCTTGACGCCTCGGTGATCGACACATTGGCCACCTTGGCGGCCAGCAGCACGGAACTCGTCGAGTCCGTCAATAACAGAATGTGAAGTCCCGGAAACACGGTGGCGATCTGGGCGATACGCTCGTTGACATTGTTGGAGCCGACGAGCACCACCATCTGCGCCGGACGACCGGCGGCTACCCGCTGAGCTTCTAGCATGTCCCGGACTTCCGACACCTCGACGGGGTGGACGGCCAAAGCCGCGACGACGTCGCTGCCGAGCCCGGGCCCGCATGTCCAGATGACGATATGGGGCAGGGACGGTATTAGCAGCATAAGTAGTTTTTCCACAATGTGAGGGGGAAGCTACAAAAGACCATAGAACTCTACGGAATCCACAACAAATTAGAAAGGTGAGATAGCCACATAGAGGGGGTAGCTCCTCTTCGCGGGTGCGAAGTGTCCCGAGGTTTGTCGCCGGATGGGCCGGAACAGTCGCGATGGGAAGCCACGCAATCTGGGTATGACACATCGCGGAAGCTGCGGTTTTGTTGTTGTAGCTTCGCGGCGGCGGTGTTTTGCCGGACAGCAGCAGTTTCCTTAGAGCCACCAGCCCGCCTAGGGTTCACCATGCTCACGACGCACCTGCCTGTTGCCGCAATCGCAACGCTGGACTGGGGTCGCTGGTGGCCATCGTGGCCGCGGATCTCGTCCTGCTCGCGTACGTGGCGTGCTGCCATGCCATCGTCTGGCAGCGGTTGTGCCGCGCTACGACAGCGTTGAATGCGGCGCGGAGGCACTTCCGGTGGCTTGCCGAGAACACGTCCGATGTCGTGATGCAGCTGAACAACAACGGGTTGGTGCAGTGGATCACGCCCTCGGTGACTGCGTGGATCGGGCGTCCAGAGGAAGAGATCGTCGGGAAGCCATTCATCACGCTCGTCCATCCCGATGACCGAGGCCGAGTCGAGGCCCTGGATCACCAGCTGCAATGGTGCCCGTTCGTTGAGACCAACGTGCGACTGCTGATCAACGATGGCGGCTACCGGTGGTTCTCCATCGCCATGCGTCCCTTGTTAGACGCGAGCGGTGCGGTGGTCGGCTGGGTCGGGGGAGCACATGACATTCAACGTGAAATGCAGGCGAGAGACGTCGCGGAGGGCGAACGGCGGCGGCTCAACACCACGTTGGAGAGTCTGCTCGATCCGCACGCGTTCATGAAGCCGGTGCGGGATGAAACCGGCCGCATCATCGATTTCATCTTCGACGATGCAAACCCGGCGGCGTGCAGTTGGACCGGCATAGACCGCGACAACCTCACGGGGAACCGCCTGCTCCAGATATATCCCTCCATCGCGGCGTCGCTCCGCCTAGTCGATGCGGAGGTGTTCTCCCAGCGGATCCTCGAGCGCCGCGCCCGCACGGACGAACTGACGAGGCTACTCAATCGAAAGGAGGTGCTCGAGCGGATCGAAACCCTCAACAAGCACAACGGGCGCAAGGATGCCGTGCTGTGGTGCGATATCGACCGGTTCAAGGTGGTGAACGACACCTACGGTCACGCCGCCGGCGACGCCGTACGGCCGACAGGATCCACGAGTGTCTGCGGTCGACCGACGACCTAGGGGCCCGGCTCGGCGGGGACGAGTTGTTGGTGTTCCTGCACGGAGTCCGAGACCTCGAGGATGCGAGGGGTATCGCCGAACAACTGCGGATCCATGCTGCGCAGCCGGTTCTGACCGCCACCGGACCGATCAGTATCACCATCAGCATTGGCGTGACCATTGCTCACACTGACGAAAGCACCGATGCCCTCATCGCCTGCGCCGATGATGCGATGTATCAGGCGAAGAAACTCGGGCGAAAACCAGGTCGTGGCAATCGCGGAGGCTGCCGCCGCGGGATGACACTGACCCCAACTACCCCCACCCCCCCCCCCTTAATATGTGAAGTAGCCAACCCGAGGGGTTGGTGTTAGAATGAATATGTGTGAAGAACGCTAAGCAACATATTTCCTAGGTGGTTCAACCATGATTGAAGAAATGTTGCAAAATGCTCTCGGGCCGCATGTGTTTCCACTTGCTCCCACGTACAAGACTTGCCCAATTGTGCTGCAGGCTGCTCTCGAACACGGGCTGGGATTGATTTCACTGCATTGCAAGGATTGTGCGATGCTGATGAATTGCAGGCTGCTCTCGGACCGGGATCGATTCGCTTGCTTAATTGAGCATTCCAACGAGGAAAAAGGCGGCGATTCTATGTCCAGCAGGCGTAGTCGACCTCACGCCGTTTGCGTTTCTGAATAGGCTTGCAGACTTGGTGCCACTCAATCCTAAGGTGATCTGTGACCTG
>CAIRDU010000199.1 GCA_903877395.1 uncultured Planctomycetaceae bacterium | reverse complement strand
TTTTGGCAGCCCATCCGCCGCCCCGACTCCCTGGCAGCCTGCACGGCCGGCAGAAGGAGCCCCACGAGAGTGCCAATGATCGCAATCACGACCAACAGTTCCACGAGCGTGAAACCGGCCACCGATTGACGAAGGTCTCTCTCACGATTCTTGAAAGACCGTGCACAAAAAGCCTTCCTGCCACAAAACACTTTAATCATGGGCCAATCGCTCCGAAAAAGTCTGGCAAATAAAGAACACGCGCACCATGGAGACATTGAGACTCAATATCAATAGCGTTATCGTATGGGTGGGGTTTCGGTCTGTCAAGGCCCCGGTGATCCCGGTGTTTCGGATGCTGTTTTCTACCGATGCCTGCTGGTGTACGGCGGACGTGCTGGCCACTTCATTGTTTCTGGCCGAACGGTATAACCCGAAGACCGCTCTGCTCGGGTAGAGCGGGCCTGTGTGGCGATATCGGGAGAGAGTCATTCATGCCGTCTCAAAACGCAGTCAATCGCAGCGAGCGTGAAATCGTTGTCGAAACCCGCAACCTATCCAAGACGTACCGAGATTTCTGGGGCCGCAGCAAGAAGGTTGCGCTCAAGCCGCTGGACCTCGAGATCCGTCGCGGTGAAATTTTCGGCCTGCTCGGCCCCAACGGCTCCGGCAAAACAACCACGCTGAAGTTGCTTTTGGGCCTCATCTTCCCGACGTCCGGCGAGGCACTCGTTTTTGGGCGAGACGCAACGGATGTTTCAAAAAACGAACGCATCGGCTATCTGCCAGAAGAGTCGTACCTCTATAAATTTCTGGACGCCGAGGAAACGCTCGACTTCTATGGCCGGCTCTTCGACATGCCGCCGGAACAACGCAAGCAACGCGCCGATGCGCTGATTGAAATGGTTGGCTTGTCCCGCGACAAAAAGCGACAACTCAAGGAATATTCCAAGGGCATGACTCGCCGTATCGGAGTTGCACAGGCACTGATAAACGATCCGGAACTCGTGCTGCTCGACGAGCCCACCAGCGGCCTAGATCCAATCGGCACTCGCGAAATGAAAGACCTCATCATCGACTTGAAGAAGCGTGGCAAGACGGTGATCATGTCCTCGCATCTGCTGGCCGACGTGGAAGACGTCTGTGACCGCATCGCCGTGCTCCATCTGGGTGAACTCAAGGAACTTGGTCGCGTAGAGGACCTTTTGCGAGTAACCGACGTCACGCAGATTCGCGCCAAGGGGCTCTCGACAAACGCGCACGAAGAGATCCGGGCCTTGCTCAAGCGGCACGGTGGAGAAGAAATCGAGATTGGCAACCCAAGGACAACGCTTGAGGATTTGTTTCTGGAAGTGGTGCGAGACACTCAGGCCCGCCCTGGCCGCCGCGCACGGACCTCTGGCATAAGCGACACGTGAATGCACACACATTGCACACACACGTTGCACAGAAGGAAATCGGCAGATGGTGCTTGAAGAAGAAATCCCAAGGTTTGCCGCATGGATCGGCCCAGCCCTGCTCTGGTATCTGTTTGCGGGCAGCTTGGTAGCAGTCCTTGTGGCCGCAGTTGCCTGGCTCGTGCAATCGGCGCTTTATGGCCCGCTGGCAGCAGGTGACCGCGTCTACCGAGGCGTGCTTTCTGGGCTGGTTGATCTCAGCGGTATGTCGCTGCGCAGGATCTGGGCGCTGTCGCGACTGGCCGTCCAAGAATCGCTGCGACGCAATGTGCTCGTTGTGCTTGGAATCTTTGCCCTCATTGTGCTCTTCGCCGGATGGTTTCTGGATCCGACAAGCGTGAATCCGGGCAAACTTTACTTGGGCTTTATTCTTGCGGCCACCAGTTTGCTCGTTTGCCTCGTCACGCTTGTGCTTTCCGTGTTCAGCCTGCCGGCTGATATCCGCGGGAAGGCGATTCAGACGGTGACTACCAAGCCGGTACGGACGGGCGAAATCGTCCTAGGCCGGATCATCGGTTTTTCGATCGTGGGCACTGTACTCTTGGCCTTGATGGGAGGCGTGGGCTGGGCATTTGTGGTGCGCAGCGTGCGGCACGGACATGAGATCGCAGCGGAAGACCTCGTGGAAATTCGCAACGACGACGGTGTCAGCACCGGCCAAGAAGGACGCACGAGCCTCGACCGAGGGCATCGCCACCGTGTTGATATCGCCACCAACGGCACTGGACGCACCGACACCGTGCAGGGGCATAGGCACACCGTTCTCACCGTGAAGTCTGGCGTCCAAAACGGCTCCTCAGACCAAGTAACCTACGAAATCGGGCCGGCCGAGGGATTGCTTGAGGCCAGAAAGCCGCTGCGAGGCACGCTGCGATTTGTAGACCGCGAGGGTCGGCCCAGCGCCAAGGGAATCAGCGTGGGGGCCGAGTGGTCGTACCGACAATACATTGAAGGCGGTTCGCTCGCCGCGGCCATCTGGACGTTTGGCGGCCTCACGGAACAATCATTTCCGGAAGGGCTGCCCCTGGAAATGATCGTGCGGGTGTTTCGCACCTACAAAGGGGAGATTGAACGGGGTATTGCTGGCAGCGTACGAGTGCGAAATCCATCCAGCGGCCTGCAAAGCGATCCGTTTTATTTTCAGGCCAAGGAATACACGATCGATTCATTGACGATTCCTCGCACACTCGCCACCACATCGGCCGATGGCGGCACTCGGCAGATCGACTTGTTTGCAGACATCGTCTCCAACGGCCGCGTCGAGGTTGTGCTGCAGTGCCTCGAATCAGCGCAGTATTATGGCGTTGCACAGGCTGACTTCTATCTGCGGGCGGGGAACGGATCGTTTGCCTTCAACTATGCCAAAAGCTGCCTTGGGATCTGGTTCTCTATGCTCTTAGTCACAGCAATGGGCGTGATGTTCAGTACATTCCTCTCCGGCCCCGTTGCCCTGCTTGCAACACTCTCCGTGGTGCTCTTGGGCCAGTTTCGCGAATTCATCCTGCGACTTTTTGAGAGCCAAGTCACAGGCGACACATCCATCGTGCCGGGAGGTGGGCCAATCGAGTCGCTTTACAGAATCGTCACGCAGACGAGCATCACTCTAGACCTCGATCCATCCACAACCGTGACGGCAATGAAAACGCTCGACACGTTTCTTTTGGCCCCGATGCGGCTCGGGGCGGCTCTCTTTCCGTCGCTGGCCACCTTGGGCACTGGCGACTTCGTGGCGGGCGGCTTTGACATTCCTGTGGATCTGTTGGCAGCGCATGCCATGGAGACGTTTGGCTACCTGATGGCGTTCTTTCTGGTCGGATCGCTGTGCCTCAAGGCCCGCGAGGTGGCATCATGACCCGTGAGGTGCATTGTGAATGAATCCAGGAGTTCCCCTGCCGGCGGGGCTGTTGCACGCAAGACAAAACCTTGGCTGGGACTGCGACCCGAAACGCTCGTGGCTCTAGTGGCGATCGCTGCGCTTTTGGTGCCGCTCTCCGTCCTCAGCCAACCGGCCGACTCTGCCAGCCCCGGCGGGTATCTGGCCCGGTTGCGAACGCAGTGTGGTCTATCGCAGTCCAACCTTGGCGAAGTGGATCCCACCAGCGAGACGATGCGCCTAGCTACGCTAGGCTTGAAGAACATCGCCGTGACGCTGCTGTGGGATCGCGCCAACCACTACAAGAAAGTCGAGGATTGGACCAACCTCTCAGCGGCACTTGAGCAGATGACAAAGCTGCAGCCAAATTTTTATTCGGTCTGGGACTTTCAGGCCCACAACTTGTCGTACAACATCTCCGTTGAGTTCGATGACTACCACGATCGCTATGCGTGGGTGATGAAAGGCATCGAGTTTCTGAGGCAGGGCATTGCTTTCAATCAACGCGAGCCCAGATTGCTCGGGCGAATGGGCTGGTTTATCGGTCAAAAGATTGGCCGAGCGGATGAGAAAAAGCAGTACCGTCGGCTCTTTAAGGCCGACGACGATTTCCACGAACGCGACCGCCCCGGCCGCACGCTTCCTGAGCGAGACAACTGGCTGGTGGGCAGAGAAAAATATCTGGCGGCACAGCAATTGGCCGACTCGGGGGCGCCGCTCAAAACTACCGCGCTCATTTTCCACAGCGAGCCGATGATGACCGCAATCAACTACGCCCGTGCGCTGGAAGATGACGGCATTTTTGGAGATGTCGCACGCGATGCATGGAAACTGGCGGGCGATGAGATGCGAAGATTCTCTGTTCGCGAGATTCCCACAAGCTGGGATGTGCCAATTCGACTGGGGCTTCGCGAAGCCGAACTCGCGCGGGCACAGCGAGTGGCCGAAGAACTCGAAACACTTCTGCCGGGGCAGTTTAAGTCGCTCGAAACAAAGCAGCGAGAGTCGCTTACGGCGGATCAGAAGGCCGCTCTGGCCGTGGCCCCTATCGACCGCAACGAGACCCAGCAGAAAACCGCGGCTGAAGCGGATGCAACGCTGCGGGTGACGTGGCCAATAGTTGTGCTGGCAGCTCCAGCCGATGTGCGAGAGAAGGCGAAGGAACTCGGCAAGCAGTATGTCGAGGCACAGGAAACGGCTGAAATCATCGATCGATATAGAGACATCGTCAACTTCAACTTCTGGCGGGCCACCTGCGAAGCGGAGGTGACAGAACCGTTGCTTCGAGCCAGAGAAGCCACGTATCGTGCCGGACAGGAATTTGAGAATGCCCGCCTGCAGACGGCAAAGAAGGCTTACGAGCAGGCGTTTGTTGCGTGGCGGGAAGTACTCAATGCATCGCCTGCCTTACAGGGCGACTCTCTCACGGCAGAGGATCTGGCTGAGACCGTTGCCAAATACCGCAAGGTGCTTGAGCAGCTCGACGAAAAATTCCCAAAGCCTTTTCTCCTGCAAGACATGCTGGACCGTGCAGGGCCAGTGGAGTAGCAGCGAGTCGTCTTTCCGAGGATGCATGCGTGTAACGGCTTGAAGCCCGCGTGTGCCCGTTGGTGCATTCCAGAAATAGAACGCGTAGGCCTCGGTTTTCGTTCACTCAGACGGGAGACTTGGAAGAACGCGGTGGACCAAGAGTTTGTCGATGCGACGGCCGTCCATGTCCACCACCTCAATCGTGAGGCCCCGCCACTGCGTTGTATCGCCGACGGTTGGGATCCGTTCCAGTTGTCCCAGCACCAGCCCAGAGACCGTTGAGTAGTCGCGGGGAACTCCGTCCATTCGTACGTCAAATCGTTGTGCTAGTTCTTCGATGCTGGCACCACCGTCAACCAGCCATGAACCGTCTGCTCGCTGAGCAAAAACGGTTTCCCTATCGCGGCGGTGCTCGTCGTGGATCTCCCCGACGAGTTCCTCCAGCACATCTTCCATCGTAACGAGCCCCTCCGTGCCGCCGTATTCGTCCAGAACGATCGCCAACTGGTTGCGCTCCTTCTGAAAGAGCTCCAGCAAACGATCCAAAGGCATTGTCTCTGGCACAAACACGGCACGGTGCATGATCTTTCGCAGTTCGATCGGCCAACCCATCCACGTCTGACGCAGCACGTCTTTGAGAGATACGTAGCCGAGGATGTGGTCCAGCGAGCCCTCGTAGACGGGCAGTCGCGAATAACCGGCCATTGCGATTGCACCGAGCACTTCGCCTGGTGGCGTTTCGATGTCGAGTGCGTCGAGGTCGATTCGCGGCCGCATAATATCTCGCACGGAACGCTCGCCGAGCCGCAACGCCTCCGTAGCCACAGCCTGTTCGACGGCCTCCAGCACCCCTTCGGCACGGCCCGCTTCCAGCAGATGCTCGATGTCGTCCACCGACACGCTCGGCCCGTCTTGCTTCTGGGCGCCGAGCAGGAACAGCACAGCCGATGTCGAAGCGCTCATGCACCACACCAGCGGCTTGGCAATCCGGGCAAAGACATGCATGGTCGGTGCAACCGCGCGAGCAAATGCCTCCGCGCGTCGCAGCGCCAGTCGCTTTGGCACCAGTTCGCCGAGCAGGAGCGTGAGAAACGAAAGCACGATCACAAAACATGTCAGCGCAATTGACCTCGCGGCTCCAGCAATGGGCGTGGGGCCATGAGTGGCAAGCCATTCGGCGATGTCGCTGACCACTGCATCGCCACCGTACACTGCCGCCAGCGTGCCTACCAACGTGATCCCGATCTGCACGGTGGGCAGAAAACGGTCGGGACTCGATGCCAGATCGAGCGCCGTCTTTGCCGCCTTATCACCCGCCTCGGCCAACTGTCGCAATCGACCTCGCCGACTCGCAACAATTGCCATCTCTGCCCCGGAAAAAAATCCGTTGGCCAGAATGAGTGCGAGGACGATCAGGATTTCGCGGAGCATGAGCAATCTTGTCCTTCGTCAGCCAGTGGCATCTCGACAGATCACGGCGAGGTTGTCGCGATGGATTACCTCGTCGTACGGGCAGTAACCGAGCACCGCTGCAATCTGTTCCGTTTTGAGTCCGACGATCCGATGGAGTTCTTCGACCGGATAATTCACAAGCCCTTTGGCAAACTCGCGGCCATCGGCCTCTGCCAGCGAGACCACATCACCAGTTGCAAATGCTCCTTCAAGCCCCGTGATACCGGCGGCGAGAAGGCTTCGGCCTTGCGAGACAATCGCGTGGCGAGCACCGGCATCAACGAGCAGTTTGCCGCGAGCACTGGCCGACCATCCCAGCCATCGCTTCCATGCAGGCATTGTGTTTTCGCGACCAACAAAAAGCGTGCCCACCGGCTCAGCGGCGACGATCTGCTCAAGCACTTGGTCGTTGCGTCCTGAAGCGATAATGCAGTGACCGCCAGATTCAGTGACGATACTCGCAGCTGCAATTTTGCTGGCCATACCTCCCTTTGAAAGGCCGCTGGCCTTGTCGCGGGCAAGCGACTCGATCGCGCCGTCGATGCGAGATACAGTCGGCACAAGGGCCGCATCGGAATCGGAGGGATGACGGTCAAAAAGGCCGTCCACATCGGAGAGCAGGACGAGCAATGGACCGCCAAGAAGCGTTGTCACAAGCGCCGCCAAACGGTCGTTATCGCCAAAACTCGTTCGCAGTTCCTCAACGCTGACAGTGTCGTTTTCATTGATGATTGGAATTGCGCCGTAGTCGAGCAGGGCGCGGAGCGTGTTGCGTATGTTGAGATAGCGAGAGCGATCTTGCAAGTCATCGGCCACCAAAAGCACCTGCCCCACATGGCGATTGTGGGCGCGGAGAGCACGCTCGTAGGCCTCGATCAAGCAACTCTGGCCGATGGCAGCCACAGCCTGGAGGTGGGCGAGTTCCTGCGGCCGCGTTTTCAGCCCCATTCGGCCCATACCTGCCCCAACAGCTCCGGAACTCACGAGCACCACGTGGCGACCCGCTGCGAGCAGAGCATCAAACTGGCGGCAGAGCGAGTCGATGCGGGCAGTATCTAGGAGGCCGTCGGGACCCGTAAGTACGCGGGTTCCAACCTTGACAACGATCAATGTGGCAGCGGCGGCAACATCCTGACGGATCTGATCGGGCATGGCGAATTGCGAGGGGAATCAGGGCTGATGGGGTTCACAACGGGGACCAAAACAGTCACCCAGCAGACACCCGAAAAACACCCTAAAAAGACACGTGTCTCAAAACCACAGGGCACTATCCTACCCGAGGCAGTCCAGAACAGGCCACTCTAAAGAACAAGCCACTCCAGCGGTGGCTCAAGTCAATCAACCACAAATATCGGCCCACTCGCGTGAGCCCGTTGAGGCGATCCCGTTTAAAAGCGTATAGTGTGGAGCGTCGCTTCCCTTCCGTCCTTGTCTGCGCGGGCGTCTTTGGTGAGTGAACTTCATCACGAATGCGGCTTGGCAGCCATCTATCACCTGCCAAGCGATGAGCCGAGCCCACTGTGCCCTGGTCAGGGGCCAGAGGAAGTGTCGCGCCTTGTCCCGCGCATGCTGCTGGATATTCAAAACAGGGGACAGCTCTCAGCAGGCATGACCGTCTGGAATCCCGATCGCAGCCAACTCCTAACCACTTATAAAGAAGTGGGGAGCGTGAGCGAGGTGTTTCGAATGAGCCATCGCGGCAAGTACGAGAGCCTCATGGAACAGCACACGGGACGGGCCGCCATCGGCCACGTTCGCTATGCCACCTGCGGTGCCGACGATCGCGCCTACGCGCAGCCGCTGGAGCGACCACACATCCAGAAACGCAAGTGGTTTGCCTTCGGTTTCAATGGTCAGTTGGCAAACTATCCGGAACTGCGTGCCGAAATCCTAGCCGACAATGACAACCACCTTGCTCGCGACAACGATACCGAGGTGATCATGCACGCCATCGGTAGCGAACTCTCGGGCGATTCCGATCCTGATCCGATCGAAATGCTTGCAGCCATCTCCAAGCGTTTTGACGGGGCGTGGAATATTGCCATGCTCGATGCCTGTGGTCGGATGATCGTGGCCCGCGATCCGCTGGGCATACGCCCCATGGAATATGCCCGCTTGGGCCCACTGGTCGCAGCGGCGAGCGAAAGCGTGGCCCTGCTCAACCTTGGATTCCCCACTGATTCGATCCATTCACTCGAGCCCGGCATGGCCCTGATACTGGACGGCAATAAACCGGCTGAACAGCAACTACGGATCGAACGCTTTGCCGAGAGCCCAAGACAGGCCCACTGTTTTTTTGAGTGGATCTACTTCGCCAATGTTGCCAGCACAATGGACGACCGCAGCGTGTATCTCTCGCGAAAGCGGCTCGGCGAGGAACTTGCTCGGCTTGAGACGATCACGATCGATGCCGACACCGTTGTCGTGCCCGTGCCGGATACCAGCAAGGCAGCCGCCGATTCGATGGCCTATCGGCTTTCGATCCCATCGGTCGAGGGCCTGATTCGCAACCGCTACACAGGCCGCACATTCATTGACGGTGCTTCGAGCCGCCGCCAGAAAGCCGAAACGAAATACACCCCCCTACGAGAAGTGCTGGAAGGGAAGCGAGTGATTCTCGTAGAGGATTCGATTGTGCGGAGCACAACGATGAAGGTGCTGCTCGGCCGCATGCGTTCGCTTGGCCTCGCTCGGGAGATCCACGTCCGCATCGCCTGTCCACCCATTGTTGCACCGTGTTTTTACGGCATCGACATGTCGACGATCGACGAACTCTTTGCTCCGGCCTTCCTGCGAGATGGCATTCTCACCGAGGAATCTCAAGCCGAAATGGCCGCAAAGCTCGGTGCCGATTCGCTTCGATACCTACCCTTGGAGTCGGTCGCAAGGTCCATTGGGTTCGACACCTCCGAACTCTGTCAGGCCTGTCTCACAGGCCACTATCCAACGCCAGCCGGTGCGAAACTCTACGAGATCGCCTTGGGACAGACATCCCGCGGGAAGTCGGGCCGCACCTATGAAGCCGCCGTGCGGTAGTAACGCAGCGACAAACGCACGAGCGTTTTCTCGTTCCGCGTAGCACGAGGTGAAACGTCATCCGCCCGGCCATTAGCCGATTGCTGGAATCTCAACCCGCGCGAATCGTGGTGCTGCATCGTTCCGCTTCAGCACCGCTCGCCAGACCGGTTCACCGGCCAGTCGCGTGCGGCGTTCAAAGTGGGTGCGGTAGTCCAGATCGTGCTCGCCCGGACTGGCGAGTTCGTCGTGCTCTTCTCCAAAGAGGCCCGTAGCATGGGCTGCCGCCATCGACTCGTTGAAATATTCTTCTACGTCGGTCCAGATATGCAACTCGCTGCCGTGCTGGAGTACGCGGCCGGCGTGCTCCAGAAATACATCCGAGAGTACACGTCGCTTGCGGTGGCGGGCTTTCCACCAAGGATCGGGGAAATAAACGTGCACTCCGGCGAGGCAGGCATCCGGCAGCAGGCTGCATACGAGGGTCGTGGCATCGCCGTGAATAACCTTCGCATTGGTGGCCTGCAAGCGGGCCAGTTTGCCTGCGCAGAGCCTCGCGTAACCTCCTGCGATTTCGGCACCCAGAAAATTGCGGCCCGGTTGGGCGGCCGAGGCACTCGCCAGAAAGAGCCCCTTTCCGCTGCCAACTTCAAGTTCCACGGGGCTGGCTCCATCCGGGCCTGCGGGGAAAAGCAGGCCGGGGTCCAGTGGCATCGACAGCGAGGCAAGCCCAAGCAGATGCCCCGAGAGATCGAGTGTGGGATCCAACTTTTTAGGTGGGCGTCTGGGCATGAGTAGGGCGTTGAAAAATCGCCCCTCAAAGTGCCGCATCGCCACCGGCAGATTCGCCGGCGGCTTCAAGCAGGTAATCAACCGGCAGTGGCACTCCCTTAATAATGCCATCCACCACGATATTCTCCCGCACCAACCCCTGAAACCGACAGACGATCATCGCCCGGGGTCGCACGCGGATGCGTTCCACGGCGATTACCAGACGATCGCCCGGCACAACGGGTTCCCGGAAGCGAACTTCCTCGAGGCCGCCAAAGCCTATCACCTTGGCATCAAGCAGATTGTATCGCTGCGTGTAGTAGCTTGAGATTTGTGCTGCCGCTTCGCACATCATCACGCCAGGCATCAGCGGCATGATCGGAAAGTGGCCGCGTACCCAGAATTCATCGCGCGTAATATCCTTGTAGCCAACGCATAGACCGCGGCTAAGATCCTCGTGAACGATCGCCGTGAGTTGCTCCATTTCGAACCGCTGCTTATTCCAGCGGCGAATCTCATGGATGTCTGCGATCACGGTGCCGAGGTCGTATTCTCTCGGATGAATGATGTAATCGCGGGGGGCCAAGGCAGGGGCTCCATCGGGGGCATCAGGTGCGGATGTGCTTCCGCTTTAACTTGCGCGCCTTGCTGTTGGCAGGCCGTGAACCATGGTTGGCCTTCTTCAGGCCACGATGTGGTTTTGTCATAGAAAAACTCTCCGAAAATCCAATGCGGGTATCGAACTATTCTAGTGTTGTGGTTGAGCGAAGCCAGACTCTACCACGCCGTTGGCCTCGCCGCCATCCGGCCTATCCGACACGCTGTTGGGGCGGATCAGCGGCCTGTTCTGCGGCGATCGCCTCCCGGATGCTGGTGCGCAGAATCTCCACGAAACTGGCGAGAAGAAAACCGAAGAAGCCGCCGATGACGGCCGATGAAAGGCCTCCGATGAGTGCACCGGCAATGGACGTTTGAGTGAGAAGCAGGAGGCAAAGCGTGCCGGCCGTGCCGCCGCACCCTGCGCCGATACCAGCCGAGATGGGCACCAACCGACCGAGGTGCGACCGCCGCTCCAGAGTGTTTGGTGCCAAGGTGGGGAAAGGGGCATGCCCTGCAGGGCCACTGGCTTGGCGTGAAAGATTTTGATCGGCTGATGCCCGCAATCGCGTGCCGATTGCGTTGCCGGCCATGTGCATGCCTATGCTTGCCAGAAATACCACGGCGGCGAGCCATCCGGCCAGCCCAAGCCAGCCAATGGCAGCACAGGCTACAGCCAACACAACGGCCAACCAGGAGTACGTGATCAATCGCATCAGGAAGACTCCATCGCACGCGCCTGAACCTTTTCTAAGTGTAGCCACTCTGGAAGAACAGGTGCTGGTGGCCTAGGGCGATCCGTGTGATCGGTAGGCCCACTTCACGCCTCGCAAGAGATTTTACTTTTCAACCGCTGCCTTCTGGTAGATCGGCAGCAGTCGGTAGTAGACCTCAAGCGTCAGTACGGCCAGTGCCGTGTGAGCCAGGCGACCGCCAGGGGCTGTATCGGCATCGGCAAAAAACCAACTCCCCGTCTCGTGACCGAACCGAGTCTGCTGCGCCAGAATCTGATCGCGGTTTTTGGCATTCCAACGAGGCCATACAGGATGTGCCGACTGCAGCAGTGCCTGCGAGAGATAAAAGTTTTGGTAGATGGCCGACGGAGACGGTCCTGGCTTGGCGAGGTTTGTGATGCCGCGTTCCAGTGCCTCCTCCTCCTCGCCCCAGCCTGTGTACATCCGACAAAGCAGTCCAATCGCCGACGTACACGGCTTGGCTGCAGGACTGCGGTAGCCGTACGCAGCACCCTTTTGAGTTTGCACGCGGTCAAGAAACCGGCACACGCCCTCCATCGTTGGGGATGGCGTTGCAAGGCCAGCCATCGCTGCGCTTTTCAGCGCTGCGAGTTGCCAGGCGGTGACCGTGAGATCCCCGGCCTGCCCAGGCAGATACCGCCAGCCTCCGCCATGCATGTCTTGAGAGGTTTCAATGAAACGCACAGCGTCGCGGCAGTAGGGCTCCAGCATGTCGTCTTTTGTCATCCCAAATGCTTCGGCCAGCACCAGCGTTGTCACGCCGTGCCCGTACATCGTGCCTTCGCAGAAGTCGCCTCCTCGCGGCGTCGATTGCATTCGACTCGTGAGATAATAGATTCCACGCGCCACCGTCTGTTGGTACGGGCCATCGACCTGCGTACTGCCCGCTCCTAAAAATGGCAAGAGAGCGATTGCCGTACTGGCGGTGGAACTTTCGATGGTGCCGGGATCGCGGCAAGCGCCGTCACACCGACAACCGGAGAGGTCAAACTGCCACGATCCATCCACGGCCTGATGCAGCGACAGCCATGCCAAACCGCGTTCGACGGCCGCTTCGCTGGCGGCCGAACCGCCACGAGAGGTCGCTGCCTCACCTCTGGCGGCACCTCGTCTGGCGGCAAAGTGCCTGCCACTGGCGTTTTCAGATCTGCGGCCTGGGGCCGACGCAGGTTGGCTGGACCGCAGCGGCGGAAGACTGCGTGGTTCGGCAGACCCAAACTTGGCGGAGATTGGCTGAGCAGTTGGGCCGCGAGCTGTCAAAATTGTTTCCGAATCGGGCGGCACAACTGGAGCCAACGGAACCTGGACAACAGGCGTGTCGATGGACGAGGCAACCGGAGGGAAAGCCTCCGGAAGTACCACAGCCACAAGATCGGAGTGATGCAGCGAATCAACAGAGTTTCCATCAGCAGAGGCCATAGCCGCCTCCGGCCTCGCGATATCCACCAGCTCGGACAGTTGAGTTGTCTCATTCACTTGCTCGCCCGCTGCGGCTGCATCAACTGTGCCCATCGTGATGACCAGCGGCATGGGCCGTGGCTTGGATTTGGTTTCGAGGGCCAGGATCGCCAGCACGAGGCACAGAATCACATGCACCACGAGGCTGACGTAGCCCGACCGTATCAGAGGACTCTCCACCACGCGATGGATCCACGGCTGGGGATGTATTTTGGCATGCATGGAATGGGCCGTTGCGTGCAATCCTCGTGGGTCGACTTTTCCGGCTAGGGAAAGGCTACCCTCGCAACGGGTGCCTTTTTTGGCGCAGACGTCGATTGCTCTGGTTGGGCCAAAAGTGATGCCCACAAGAGCTATCGACAGCTTGAGGCCGCCGGCTACAGCGTCTGGGGCGGGGCAGGTGTGGTGACATAGCCCGAAGGCCCAACAACCGGCCAGAAGAGCTACTCTTTGAAGTCTTCGTCCACGCTCTGTTGCCCATAGATGGGCAAGTGGCGGTAGTACACTTCGAGGATCATCGTGGCCAGCGAAGTGCAGTAAATTCGGCCAACGGCATGGGGCCCGTGGCCGCCTTCGACCCCCGTATACCAACTGCCTGTTTCGTGCCCCTTGGTGGCTTGTGAGGTCACGAGCATATCCCGCATCTTGGCATTCCAGGCCACCCACATATCGCCCTCCATGTGGTGCAAAATCTGCGTGGTGTAATAGTCGAAATAGAGGTTGCTATTTGGACCCGTCTTGGCAAGCCGCGCAACGCCTCGCTGCAAGGCGGGATGATCTTTTTTCCAACCCAAATACATTCGGCACAGCAGGCCCACAGCCGATGTCGCCGCGCCGTTTCCTGGGCCGGTATAGCCGTAGGTGGCTCCATCATCGCCTTGAGCCGAGTTGAGGAATTCGACAGCTTTTTTAATGACGATCGGTGAAACTTCGAGGTATGCCAGATTGCCGCTCTTGAGCGCCATCAACTGCCAGCCCACAGCAGACGTATCGCCGGCCTGCTTCGGACCATACCGCCAGCCGCCGCCCACGGGATCCTGCCCAGCCATGATGTAATTCAAAGCCATCTGCGCCGGGATCGCCAGCCGCTTGTCTTGCGTCATTGCGTAGCTCTCGGAGAGCACGATCCCGGCGATGCCTTGGGAATACATGTTCCCCCCAGGGCCGTAGGCTTTCCCGTTGCCCGCTACGGTCATTGAGGCCAGAAAGTGTAAGCCTCGCTCCAGTTGAGCCTTGTAAGGCCCTTCCTTGTGCGTATAGCCGCGCCCCAAAAATGGCAGCAATGCCATGGATGTGGCCCCGCAGCGATCCTTTGCATGCCCCCCCTCGCCGCCATGCGTGCATTGGCCTTGGCAGCTGGGGCATTCCTTCAAATCAAACGACCACCCGCCATCGGGCAGTTGGTGTTGGATAAACCATTTGAGCGCCGCTTCTACCGCTGCTTCGCTCTGCGAGTTGCCGCCGCCAGATTGCACGAGGCTCTGCCGCTGAGCACCCGAGCGGCCTCCCAGCCCGCCGCCCTTGCCTCCCACCACGCCGACAGTCGACAAGAGATCGCTCGATGCGGCCGTCTCGGTGCTAAAGTCTGTGAGCTCGACTGACAGGGGAGCCGCGTCCAGATCATCGGCCGTGCTGACTACCTGCACATCTTCCACAATGGTGGCATCGCTCATCACAACGGCGTCGTTAGTTTCAGGGGCATCGTCTGGCTGCTCTGGCTGCTCCTCAAACTCTTCGAACTCTTCGGCCACTTCGGGGGCCGTAGACGTGATCAGCCTGGGCTCTTCCTGCTTGGGAGGCTCGCTCACGACGAGTGCCATCGAAAGCAGCACGACGATATGCAGCAGCATGCTCACGGCCCAGGCAGGGGCTTGACCCAGAATGCTCGCCCCCAGCGAACGCTCCTGGGACTCCGGTTGGCCAGACGGTGGCGCCTCAGGCTTCGGGACTTCCTGAGCAGAAGACGCAGTGGGCTTTGTGGCGACAGGCCTCACCGGTCCAACAGGCACGGGCTTGGCTGGCGGGGCCGCCCCTAGCTTACGAACTGGTTGAGCTGGCGGAGCCCCAGCAGCCCCTTTGGGAGCGATAATGGGAGCCGTACTGGGACGGATTTGACTTGCCATCGGTTCGCCTTAAACCAAACATACAGTGGAAAAACGGCTTTCATTAAGCGAGTTCGGCCACGGAACGCAAAAACATTCCCAAGAAAGCCATGAACGCCACGGAACGCAGATGAAAACAACGAAGTTCGCAATCATACCGGCCAAAACAGCCCCCGCAAACCCACGGCAGCCGCTCAAAACAGTCGACTGCGAGAATAAGGGCTGGAAACCGGTCTACTCTTTGAAGTCTTCGTCCACGCTTTGTTGCCCGTAGATAGGCAAGTGGCGGTAGTACACTTCGAGGATCATTGTGGCCAGCGATGTGCAGTAAATTTGGCCAACGGGGTTTTCAAACCCTTTATACCAACTGCCTGTTTCGTGCCCCTTGGTGGCTTGTGAGGTCACGAGCATATCCCGCATCTTGGCATTCCAGGTCACCCACATGTCGCCCTCCATGTGGTGCAAAAGCTGCGTGGTGTAATAGTCGAAGTAGAGGTCCTTCAATGGGCCC
>CAIRDU010000198.1 GCA_903877395.1 uncultured Planctomycetaceae bacterium | reverse complement strand
TGATCTTGCTTCGTGCCCCAACACTTTTCCCCGGACCGACAGACGCATGCATTGCCATGAAGACGTCGTTGCCGATGCGAGCCGCTCCGCCAAGCGTGGCGTAGGGCGAGAGCACGGCGTAGTCACCGGCCGTGGCATCGTGGCCGAGCGATGTGTGGTAATTCAGGAGCGCGAAGCGGCCGACTTTCGCGGAGTCGCTCACGATCGAATAGGGGCACAGGATCGAGCCAACGCCAATCATTGCGGTAGTCGAAACAATCGCAGTGGGATGAATGAGCGTGAGAAACTCTCCGCCCCGGGAGGCTAGCGACTCGGCCACACGGCGACGGGCTTCCGGAATGCCGATGGCCAACACCAATCCATCGCCCGACCTGGGCTCGTAGTTGGCTGGATCGCCCAGCATCGGGAGTTGAGAAGCCCGCTCCTCGAGACAGTCGGCGTCTGCGGAGAGAAATCCTGCGATACGACCAGCCTGCGAGGGCCACGCATCAAGGGCCCATTGCACAACCTCCCGCCCAAAGCCTCCGGCCCCGACGATGAGAATTCGCTTTGTTTTTAGTGGCTCAATCCCAGTCATGCTGTGTGGGTGTGGCAACTCTCAAGTCTGTCGCAACGCTCTGTATAGGCTCTCTTTGCGCGCACTCCGTTCCTCTGGGTGGCACGGATTTTCCCTGAATTCTGGAACATTTGGAACGCTTGAAGTATACATTGCGGAGCCAACCCGTGTCGGTAGCGTGGCCGCGAAAGTCGGCCGTCGCCGGTTTTTTCTCGGTTTTCTTGTGCGCGGATTGTGCGGCCGAGGCTCAGGAGGCCCCGCCGTCGATCGTGAGCACTTGGCCGGTGATAAAACCAGCCCGCGCACTGGACAGGAAGTCGATCGCGCCCACCACGTCGGCAGGCTCGCCCAGCCGGCCCAGCGGCGTGCGGCGGATGATACGGCTGCGATTTTCTGCGGAGAGCGATGCCGACAGGTCGGTTTCTAAAAATCCCGGCGACACTGCGTTGACCCGGATACCGCGCGACCCCAACTCTCGGGCCAAGCTTTTGGCAAACCCCTCCAAGCCAGCTTTTGTGGCTGCGTAGACCGAGAGGCCGGAAGAGCCTCTCGCCGCGACGATCGACGAGATCACCACGATCGATGACGTGGCAGAGGGATTGAGCAGCATCTGCCGAACGGTCTCTCGCACCAGCACGATCGTGCCCCTCAGATTCACGCTCAGCATGCTGTCTATTTCGTCATCGCGCGTTGTGGCTAGAACGCCTTCGTGGGCCACCGCCGCATTGGCAATGCAGTGATCGATCTGCCCAAACCGCTGACCCACTCGCTCGACAAATCGGCACAGAAGTCGTGCGTCGGCAGCGTCGAGCGTTTCGGTGTGCAGTCGGTCGGGATGCAAGGCGGCCAAGTTCGCAAGCGGTTGTGAGCCCGACCTAGAAAATGTGGCGACTCGATCCCCCCGCTCTAAGAATCGCTCCACTAACGCCAGGCCCAAGCCTCGCGAACCGCCCGAGATGATCGATGTGTGGGGCATGTGGAAGAGCTACGATCGCTGCGAAGGACGGATGAACGACGGCTAACGAACAACGGCAGATAACGAATTGGCAGATCGGATCGGCTCACAAGGGCGACACGTATCGGCGTGCGACTCTCTCCGCGTGCGATTGGGCCTATTCGGGTGTTGGGCGGCGGGAAGCTTTACCGGCTGGGGTTGTGAAAATCTTTTTGACGATGTCGAGGACGCGAGGCACGCTGTGCGGCTCCAAGCCGCTGCGGCAGGCGGCCAGCGATTCGCTGCGGACGCTTTCAGGTGTAGCCGATGCTGGGAGTGGATCGGCTAGGACTATTTCCGCGGCCACCAGTTCGCCGGTGATCGCGCTGGGCAGTCCGTAGACTCGGGATTCTACGATGCCCGGAACGCCGCGCAAGATTTCCTCAACCCGCCGTGGAAACACTTTCGCCCCGCCCACCACGATCACGTCGCTGCGACGTCCGGAAAAAAGATAGCGGTCGCCGCAACGCTCAACCAGATCGCCAGTGGCCACCTCGGCGGTATCTCGCGAAAGTTGTACGAGCAATTCCCCGTCGCGACGCATCGAAAGCTTCACGCCGCCGGGGAGCGTGCGGCCCAGCCACGCAGATGGAAATCCAGCCTGGCCGTCGGTGACACGAAAGACCTCCCCCAGTTCCGTGGTCGCATACACCTGCGTGATCTTGGCCTGACCAAAGAACTGATGGGCCTGCTCCAAAAGCAATGCGTCGGCCGCCTCGCCGCCGAGCGTGATCCGATCCAACTGCGCCTTTTTCAGAATCGCTCTATCGCCAGATGTGATCAGTCGCCGCAGCAGCGTGGGCGTGGAGGGCAGGATCGTGACCCCCTCTTCTGCGATTGCTCGTGCCACACAGTCGGGATCGCGAGAGGCCGGCACAACGAGTTTGCCACCAGTGAGCATCGCTTGCATCCACACCTGCGTGCCCGCCCACCGCGTGGCGTCGTAAACGAGCAGCCATGCCAG
>CAIRDU010000197.1 GCA_903877395.1 uncultured Planctomycetaceae bacterium | reverse complement strand
ATCGCGGGCAATCCTCGCGCCCACGTCGCTGTGGTCCTCCACGAACCCCTTGCCTAAATCGTGAATGAGCAGTGCCAAAAGCACCGTGCGCTTCCGCTTGATTTGCCGCCACACCGTCCCCAGCCAGCCAGTCTCACCAGCCAGATCCACGGCCCGCTCAACAGCCACAATGCAGTGCTCGTCCACTGTGTACTTGTGGTAGTTATTGAATTGCAAGAGGTCCCTCGCGTGCCCAAACTGGGGAATAAGTTTTTCCAAGAGTCGCACTGCGTGCAGCCGACGCAGAGACTCGGCGAGCTGCCCAGAATGCCCAAAGAGGGACAGAAATCGGGCGTTGGTATCGGCATCTACTGGCTCGCTCAAGCCGCTGCTGCCCACTCCCCGAACAGCCTCCCACGTGGCATGGTCAATGGGCAGGTCATAGAGCATCGATAACTCCACCAGCCGCACCGTCAAGGAAAGGCTGCCAGCCACCCGGCTCTTGCTTCCGGAGAGGGCGGCGATCTCGTGTGGTCCAACGCGAAACAGGCCGTCCACTCGATGGCCCAGAATCGCTCCCCACCAATGCCGAATCGGGTGCGGCCGCTGGCAGCTCAGCCGCACGTTCTCTAGCACGTGGGCAACTTCCTTGGTGTGGTGGAAATAGTCTCGCATGAACCGTTCGACTCCCAGCACGCCCTCGTGCGAACCAACGCCCCGCGAGTCCGCGATCCGAAGCTGCTCGTCGCGAGTGAGATCGTCGGCCAAGCGACCGGCAGAGAGGTGGAGATCGTTGCGCAGCCGCATCAGAAACTCCAACGCATCGCGGAGGCGGTCGGCATCGGGACGCAGCAGCCTGCCCGCCAGCGCGAGAGTATCGATCGATGACTCCCCCCACATCGTCCACCCCAGCCATCGCACCAACTGAATGTCTCGCAGGCCTCCCGGCGAACGCTTGACGTTCGGCTCCAGAATCGACACTGTCTGACCAAACTTTGCTCGCTCGTGGGCCCTCGCCTTCAGCAGGTGCTCGGCGGTGCGGCGAGGCGAGCGGTTCGCCATCGTGCGCAACTTCGCCATCAGACGTTCAAGCAATACCGCGTTGCCCGCCAGCGGTCGGCAGTCAATCATTGCACTCAAAATCGTGGCATCGGCGGCCGCTAAGCGGCAGGCATCGCCGAGAGTGCGCACGCTCTGTCCGACATCCATCCCCGCATCGAAGAGATCCTGAAGCAGCTGCCGTGCCACATCCGCCACGACAGGCACTGCGTGAGAATCGTGCAGAAGCATGATATCGAGATCGGAATACGGCGACATTTCGCGGCGGCCATACCCGCTGTGTGCCACGAGCACCATGTGACCGCGAACCGTATTGGCTGACTCAGTTGGCAGCTCTGCCACGATCGATCGCCAGATATCGCACACCATTCGGTCGAGCAGGTCGGAGGCGAGCGCACCGGTTTGCACGCCCGGTGCGCCAGCGGCATGCTGCGCGGCGATTGTCTTGCGGAATTCCGCGAGCGATTGGGCCGCATCCACAACGGCTGCTCGGGGCTCAAACCGGATGCCATGGATCATCCGCAACTCGCTCCTGCCTGTTGGTAAACCTCGCCAAAACAAATAGCAAATCCCCGAGTCGGTTCACATATTCAATGGCGTTGACTGGGATCACCGTGTCGGGCTGCGACGCCAGATTCACGATGCGTCGCTCCGCCCGACGGCAGACCGTTCGGGCCACATGAATGGCCGCTGTCAGCGGCGTGCCGGTTGGCAAAATAAAGCACGCCAGCGGCTCCAGAGCCTCTTCGTAGTGGTCGATCGATGCCTCCAGCCATTCCACGTGGTGCGCGCCGATCCGCTCAACGGAAGCACCGGGTGTGGCGAGTTGCGCGCCCAGATCGAAAAGCTCGCACTGCACTCGCCGTAGCAATGCGTCAATCGCAGAGGCACCAGAAATCGTTCGCACCAAGCCCAGATGGCTGTTGAGTTCGTCCACCGTGCCGAACGCCTCGATTCTCGCGTGATCCTTCCGCACGCGCGGTCCGCCAAAGAGGCCCGTTTCGCCGGCATCGCCCGTCTTGGTGTAAATCTTCATGGTTTTTGTATCCTTGCTGAGGTGCAGCAGCGGCCTCTGTGTCTGCCAATGCAGTCTATACTTACGCCCATGCGAAAAACCTTCAATCCACACTCGCTGTCTTGCCTTGTTGTCGCTGCCTGCATGCCGACTGCGGCCATCGTGGCAGAACCATCAGTATCGCTCGAACAACGCTATCTTTCACCCCCCACCTGTGTCACAGATGGCCTGACGAAGGCCGGGGAAGGGTATTTCTCGCCCGATGCTCGGCAGGTGTGCTATCAGGGAGTGCCCGCGGGCTATCCCTTTTATCAGATCTACGTGCAGCCATTCGATGCGGCCGCCCCACGCGTTGCCGTGCCGCAACGCATCAGCACTGGACGCGGACGAACCACCTGCTGCTTTTTTTCTCCCAGCGGCGAACGATTGCTCTTTGCCTCCAGCCACCTCGATTCCAACCTCGACCAGACCGAGGCTGTGGCTCAGGCGCAGATCGAGGAAGATGCCCGGACCGGTCGAAGGCGGCGTTACCAATGGGATTTCGATCCCCAGATGGATATTTTTTCGGCGCGTCCCGATGGCCGTGACCTTCAGCAACTCACTCACACAGCCGGCTACGATGCAGAATGTTCGTACTCGCCCGATGGCCGGCAGATTTTGTTTGTCAGCGATCGGGATGGCGATCCAGATATCTACGTGATGCAAGCCGATGGCTCAGGCGTGCGACAACTCACGAACCAGCCGGGCTACGACGGCGGACCATTTTTTTCCCCCGATGGAATGTGGATTGTCTACCGCACCGACCGGGTTGAAAAAGACATGCTTCAGATTCACGTGATGCGTGCCGACGGCTCGAGCGACGTGGCCTTGACCCGTGGAAAAGGTGTGCGATGGGCTCCGTACTGGCATCCCACAAAACCGTGGCTGATCTGGACAGGGGCCGATCATTCCGACCCCACCGCTCGCCCCAACTACGATCTGTGGGTGGCCCGGTTCAGCTATGGCCAAGACCCGGGTAACCCAACAAACAAGCCCGCTGAGGGAATTGCTGAGGGAATTGCTGAGGGAAGCGAGGCAGCAACTGACTTTCGTATCGGCCAGCCCTTGCGGCTCACGGACCATGAGGGGGCCGATGTGTTGCCAGCGTTTTCCCCGGATGGCAACCTGCTGATGTGGACGGCCAGTCGCAACGCCACAGGTGGCCGCGGCACGAGTAGCCAACTCTGGATTTCCACGCTCAATACAGACCACATCCAACGGGATCTCGCGCCCGTTTTAGGGGTATCTAAAAGCCACGATGTGCGCCCTTAAATCACATCCATAACTTGACCACACCCAGTTGCGTGCGATCCGCACGCCATTCACAGAAGGAATCCTTCCATGGGCCAGACCGCAGCGGCGAGCATTTCTTCGGACGCAATCGCAATGGTGGGCGGCGGACAAATGGCGATGGCATTGGCCGAGGGCTTTTGTCGGGCCGGCCTGCTCAATGCCGCCGACGTGACCGTGTATGACCCCGAGCCGACGGCCCGTAATCGCATTGCCGCACGCGTGCCGGGGATTTGCTTGGCCGCCACAGGCATTGGGGCCGTTGCCAGCGCTGGGATTATTTTCTTGGCCGTGAAACCGCAGCACGCCGCTATTGCGTGCCGCGAGATCGCCGTTGGAATCCGAAGCGATGCCGTGATCGTGTCGATTGTGGCCGGGCTTCCAATCGCAACGCTCGCCAGCCTTCTCAACACGCAAAAAATCATCCGCGTCATGCCCAATACGCCGTGCTTGGTGGGGCAGGGCGTGTCTGTTGTCTGCCATTCGCAGGCGGTTTCGGAAAAAATCCTCCGCCGCGTGACAGACCTTTTGGCGGCTGTGGGCCATGTGCATGCGGTGGATGAAACGCTCATGGATGCCGTGACGGGCTTATCCGGATCGGGGCCTGGATTTGTGGCCTATCTGGTTGAGGCCTTGGCTGATGGTGGCGTGAAGGCCGGCTTGCCGCAACCGCTCAGCTTGGCCCTTGCCGTTCAAACGCTTACCGGCACCGCCGCTCTCTTGGCGCATACGGGCGAGCATCCTGCCCAAATCAAAGAACGCGTCTCGAGCCCAGGCGGCACAACGCTCGCCGGACTCGCCGTGCTAGAGCAGCGAGGCGTGCGTGGCAGCCTGATCGACGCGGTTGTAGCGGCAGCGGCAAGGGCCCGTGAACTCGGCCAACCCGCGCCGTAGCCCTCTCCGTGCCCGTCTGCATTGCTCCGAATCAGCGTCGCTTCGTGGACTTCTTGACCGGTTTTTGACCGGCTTTCTTGGCCGATTTCTTCACACCTTTCTTTGACTTTTTTGCCACCTTGGCTGCCGCGGTCTTTTTTCCACTCGAGACTTTGCTAAAAGCCAAGCCCCAGCCATCGGCGTATCGACTGTTGGTGCCTACACGAACCAGCGACATAGTGCTAT
>CAIRDU010000196.1 GCA_903877395.1 uncultured Planctomycetaceae bacterium | reverse complement strand
CGCTTAGAATTACCCCACAGTTCGGTTGCCGTCAATTTTTCCGTATAAAAACAATTTTTTTGGCCGTTCGGTGAAGATTCATCGCTCAGTTGCTTCAGGCTCTCACGGAAACCGCGATTGAGCATGCTGCCGGCCTCCTCGGAGTTCAAGCAGGAAAATGATTCCTGGATGTACCGACGCCCTGCCCGCCGCACGCGTTCAAGACTGAAATCCCCAAGGAAGCAAGAACGCCTCTAGAACTTTTGAATTGCGTCAAATCCTAGCATGAACTGGCTGGTGCTCGCGCCGTCGCAAAAGGGCTTTGCAGTTCCACTGTAAAAGTCCCAGCGGAGAGCCGGACGCACGAGCACGTTGCTGGAAGGCACCCAGTTTGGGCCGACGGTAAGGGAGAAGTAGTTACCGGGGAGCGGCACGGTGTTGGGGTTGCTTGGACGGTTTAATCCCACGCGAACACCATCAGCGTCTTGAAACCATTCGAAACGACCGCCCCACTTCCACCTGTTGCTGGCAGAGTAGTAGAGGTACTGATCGATACCCGTCCACAATGCAGTGTTGCCCTGCGTTGTGCCGTTGTTCTCCGTGCCTAGCCACTGGTGAAAAACGTATTCAAGCTTTCTGCTCGGCCGGGCCTCGACGATCCAGCTGTAACGAGTGCGATTGGCAGCGACCAAGGGGATCGCTAGCAGGCTCGGCGAGGCAGGATCCGAAGCCTCGTTGCCCGTGATGATCGCAAACGTAGTAGACAGTGAATTGTCATCGTTCTTCGCTCGTACGCGGCCAAGAAACGTGGGCCCTGTATACCCAGATGAAATGTTGTTCCAGCCATTCACGATACCTCCGTCCACATCGATGCTGTCGCTCGCCTGCCAATGAATCAAGCCGCCCCACTCGGTGAACGGCCCTGCAAACTGATAACTGTACGATTTCATGTAAAAGAAGTTGCCCACTGCCGGCACCCCCTCGTAGCCAACGATGGTATAGAAGTGGCCTAACTTGAGCGATAAATCCTGATGCCCCACCTCGGCGTAGAGCTGCGGAATCGCAAGCCCGTAATACTCGCCGCTATTCCAATTCCCGCTCCCGCTGGTCGTGAACTCCCAGCCACGCGACTGGGCAAGAAAGAAATCTTCGCCATACAGGAGATCCACTCGACCGCCGATGGCAGTCGAGTTATCGGTTGGCAGAAGCCGCTCGCCAATCAGATAGATCTGATTGGCCATTGCTTCATTTGCGCGATCAACGGCGTTGTACGGGCCGTTAAACTTGCTCGCCGGAGATGCAACATTGCCAACAAAACCGCCGTCCAGCCAGCCGTAAACACCACCGCCGTCTGGCTTGCCAAATAAAAACCATTTCTGCGATGACGGAATCACGCCCGTGGAGACTTCATCGTTGAGTACGGGATCAGCTGCCTCAAACGCGCCAACGCTACTGGACCCACCGAAATTGCCCGACGGATCCAGCGACGGCATTAAATCGACGTTCGCCTCCTGCTGCGCAAGGGCAACGACTGCCACAGAGCAGCCGTTCAGGCAGAGCCACACCGCAAGACAACGCGAGAATAATATTTTGCATTTTTTCACGGTTATCCACCCCAGCCCCATCCAGAATCGACCGGCCTGACATCCCCACTCGACCGTACACGCCTCACAACCCGAAAGTCTCTCCCAATCCCCCGTATCGCCGGCACTCGCAGGGCCACGCTCTTTGCCCAGTGTTTACCCAATTCCCAAGCGACTTGTATTTTGAACGCGTGAGGACACCCACGCTAGGCACATGCATTTCCGAAGCAAACGCAAACGACTGGGATTCCGGCAGAAACCCGGCCCGGTGGTTGAAGTTTTTTTGGATGAATGGCACCCTTTCCTGCTCCGATAGCAATCCTTGTCTTCGTATTCCTCGCACAACCTTAGGAGAAAACCCGTGGCACTTCCCACCAAGCAGGCCGCTTCGCTGTTCGATGAGTTTAAAAACTTCGCCTTCAAGGGGAACGTGATCGATCTCGCCGTGGGCGTGATCATCGGAGGCGCGTTTGGCAAAATCGTGTCGAGCATGGTCGATAATCTAATCATGCCAGTCGTCAGCGTCGTGATGCCAGGCGATGCCAGCTATAAGGATTGGTCGCTTCAAGTTGGCGAAAAAACGATTCCCTACGGTGCCTTTCTCGGGGATGTCGTGAGCTTCGTCATCCTCGCCACGGCCCTCTTCATTTTCATCGTGAAGTTTCTGGGGTGGATTATGAAATCAAGGGCCGCCGAAGCTGCCGAACCAACCACACAGCCAGCACCCACCAAAGACCAAGAACTGCTTACCGAAATCCGCGATCTACTCAAGCATCGGGCTGGCTAGCCGCTGCTTTCGAACTGCTTGAGAAGCCGAAGAAAAAACGCGACGCAACATGTGAGTCGGCCCGGCTTCCACTTTGGGTGACACCTAGGCCCTGACTTTGGGTGACACCTAGGCCCTGAAAGACGGGAGCGCGAATAGCAACGGTTAGCAACTGTCAAAAAAAGCGAGAGGGCCGGACGCTTGGCATCCGGCCCTCTCTTATTTATAACGCGTAGATCAGACGCGATCTGCGATTACTTGCAGCAAGCGGCTGGCTCGCCACAGTTGCCACAGGCGTTCGTGACGGGCACCTCTACGGCGACCATCCGACACACCTTCACGGCAACTTCCTTCGTCACCTGATGCGGGACGCGAACTGTGTAGCTCGCCGTCTTCGTCTCAGGAACGCAGTCGTACGCGACAACCGTGTACTTCACTTCCTTCTGCTGCGGCACCATGACCGTGCAGGAAACTTCCTTCGTCATGGTTTCTGGCACGCACTTGGTCACCTGGTACTCCCGAGTCTTTGTCTCGGACTTGCACTTGGTGACGTTGACCTTGCGGGTCTTCGTCTCGTTCACCATCTTCGTGACGGTGTAGGAGCGAGTCCGCTCTTCCGGCACGCATGTGGTGACGGTGTAGGTGCGGGTCTTCTCCTCAGGGCGGCACTTCGTAACGCTGACCATGCGGGTCTTGGTCTCGTTGACCATCTTCGTCACGGTGCAGGTCCGAGTCTTCTCCTCGGCGCGGCACTTGGTGACGCTGACCTTGCGGGTCTTCGTCTCGGGGACGCACTTTGTCACGGTGTAGGTGCGGGTGCGTTCCTCGGGACGGCACTTCGACACCGTGTAGGTGCGGGTGCGTTCCTCGTCGCGGCACTTCGACACGTTTACCATACGGCTGCGCTCTTCCTGACGGCACTTGGATACCGTGTAGGTATAGGGCACATCCTCAGTCGTGCACTGGTAGCTCGTGCAGGGAATTTCCTTCGTTTCGCACGTTGGAACCCATACTCGCTTGCAGCACATCTTCGGGGGGCACGGGCAGCCACCGGCGTCTGTACCGCCAGCAACCTCGACCATCTCAGTCTGCCAGCTGCCGCCGCGCACCTGAACAGTCTTCATGGTCTGCACTGCAACGCGCTTCTGCACCTTGCGAGTGCCGCTCATCTCTTCGGTGTAGGGCACGTTTACCGAAAACTTCTGCTCAACCTGCTCGGTGTAGGGAACCTTCACCGTATAGGTCGCCGTCTTCTCCTCGGTATAGGGCACCATCACTGTGTAGGTGGCGGTCTTCTCTTCCTTGACAGGCACATTCACCGTGTAGGTCTGCTCGACTTCTTCGGTGTAAGGAACTTGAACCGTGTAGGTCGAGACCTTCTCTTCCTTCACGGGCACGCACACCGTGTAGGTCTGCTCGACCTGCTCGGTGTAAGGAACCTGCACCGTGTAGGTCGACGTCTTCTCTTCCTTCTTCGGTACCATCACCGTGTAGGCGGCGGTCTTCTCTTCCTTGACAGGAACGCACACCGTGTAAGTCTGCTCGACCTCTTCGGTGTAGGGAACTTGGACCGTGTACTCGGCGGTCTTTGTTTCCACGACGTTCTTGTTGACCGTGTAATTCACGGTCTTGGAACGAGTTTCGGGAACCTGCACAGTGATCGTGCGGGTCTTCTCCTCGGTCCGAGCAACTCGCTTGTTGACCGTGTAGGTCCGCTCGCGAGTTTCCGTGGTGTACTCCGTGCATGTAACCGGACGCATCTCGGTTACATACTGCCGCTGGTACACCGTCTTGGTGCCGCATGCGGCACCCGCTTCAACACAACCACTCTTACATGCGCCGCAGTCACCGGCCAAGGCGCTCGTGCACATGGCCATGACAGCGACAGTCGGCACAAGGCCGAACAAAACTTTACGAATCACAAAGACCTCCAAAAAAGGAAAAGAAAAACACCGAAGAAGAACCGCGGAGAACATCGGAACAACTCTGCCACGGGCAAAGTGTTAATTTGGATAGAATACGTCGAATGAAATGGCTTGCAAGCGGACGCCAAAGGAACTTTTAGTGGCGACTCAAAAAAACCCTTATGGACTCATTTCTGTGGGTTTTAATGCGTTTTCGGCTGTTGCCACCACCGATCATTCCCGCCACACGGCCAGCTAGGGGCCGCGAGCTGAAAACAGGGAGCCCGACAGTTTGGCCAGCAGCCAGAGCGTGGCCAGCGGCAATACGATCGTGGAAATCGTGAAATAAATGGCCAGATTCACAATGGATTCTCCGACATCACCCACAACTTCATACAGCCGCTGCGCCCTATCGCCGACATATTCAATCGGGTTGTATCGCTCGTACCACGGCTTGCTGGCGTCATCGCTCTCAACCTGTTCGATTTTCTCGGTGGTGGTTGTCACAACCGCAGAGGCCTGCTGATAGTTGGCCTCTAAAAACTGTTCTGACACGAGCGAGTCGATCCAGGCCGACGTGGGAATTGCAAGCCTCGCAAAAAGCGCGATCCCGAAAAGCCTTCGGCCCCAAGTTGCCAGCGATGCCCTCGAGCGCCCTGCGAAGGCAGACGCAGCGAGCATCGCCAGAAGCGGCGGCAGAAACAACCACCATCCCAACGCCCGACCGATCTGCATTCCCAGTCGCTGCACTCCCAGCGCCGTTGTGCTTGTGAGAAGCAGCGAACCGTACTGCTCCACGAGATCGTTCACTGGATCCAGCGCCTGTCCGATCCCGAGGCTGCCGCCCGGCCCAAAACTAAAGCTGACCTCAGAACTCTGTGCCAGCGAGATCGCGCTGTCGAGGCCGCGGGTGGCGGCAAGTGCCCCGAGCGTACGGGCAAATGTTGCGTTCAAATAGGCTTCGCCCCTAGAATCGGCCCACGGCGCGATAATCAGCATCGCTGCGGCCGCCACCAGCACATACAAGCCGCACCGGGCCACTGGCTCTCGAATTGTCCCGGGCAAAAAGCTCAGCCAAGCGCCAGCGATGAGGTTGTCAACATAAGTGTCTCCCGCAGAAATCGGATTTTGAGTTCCCTCGTGAATCGTCGCCGATGCCCGCAGCGATCCACTTGGCCGCCCAACAAGTGGATCAGAATTCCCTTGCTGACTGGCCGAATGAGACTGGTCAAATGCATCCGGTGGGGGTGGCATGAATTGCCTCCAAGGGTTGCGAGCGGAACGCGATGGATTGGGACTGCCAGAATTCTATTGGCTGACAACGCGAAAGTGTTATATTTGGATAGAGACTGGGCAAGGAAATCCTTGAGAATCATTCAATCCGCCTTTTAGTTCCTTCATTTTATTGCCCCCCCCTAGAGTGCGTAAAGATTGCTTCCAGAGGCCGCATGAAGAATCCATCATGGAAACCATTTTTGATCTGCTGCATATCCAACCACACCACGACGATCCAGGCCGGGTCGCCGGACTTGACCGTCCGCTCGTGACCACGCTTCCAACAGCCACTGTGCGGGAAGCCACGATCCTGATGAACCAATACAGTGTCGGTTCCGTGCTGGTGATGCAGAACCATCGGCTTCTGGGCATCTTTACCGAACGGGATGTGCTGCGAAGGGTTGTGGCCGAATCGCTCTCGCCTGACACAACGCTTGTGCGCGAGGTGATGACAGCCGATGTCTGTTGCTGTACCGCAGAGACATCGATTGACGATGTCTCTGATCTCATGCGCGACCACCGCGTGCGGCACATGCCAGTGCTGGATGCCCACGAAGAAGTCATCGGGCTTGTGTCAATCGGCGACGTCAACGCCCACCGCGCTGTGAACTGTGCTGTAGAACTTAACCAGATACACGACTATCTTTATCGCCGGGCGTAGGAGGCCACCGTGTCGCATATTTTCCGCGTGATCCATGTGATCCATGAGCGTGGGAGTCCTTATCCGCAATGAACTCATATGATCTCGTGCTTCGTGGGGGCCGTGTCGTGGATCCCTCGCAGGGAATCGACCGACTCGCGGATGTGGCGTTTCGTGACGGCCGCGTCGCGGAAGTGGGGCTAAACCTTCCGGGCCATACCATCCAGGATGTTTCCGGTTGCTTAGTCGTGCCGGGACTCATCGACCTGCACACCCATGTCTATTGGGGCGGCACGGCGCTGGGAGTCGATCCGGTGCGGTTAGCTCGGGGGGGCTGCACGACCGTCGTCGATACAGGCAGCGCCGGGCCTGGTAACTACGCTGGATTTCTCGAACACATCATCCGACCATCGCCCATTCGCATTCTTGTTTTTCTGAATATTTCTTTTGCGGGCATCTATGGATTTTCAAAGCGAATCATGGTGGGCGAGAGCGGAGATCTGCGACTGATGGCCCCCATCGACGCAGTCGAGGTGGCACAAGCCAATCTCGATACGATCGTCGGTATCAAGGTGCGAGTGGGCATGCATGCCTCCCACAATTCTGGCACGATTCCCTTGGAGATCGCCAGACAGGTGGCCGAAGAACTCAACCTCCCTATGATGGTGCACATCGACCATCCTCCACCGACGCTGTCGGAAGTTCTCACACGTATGCGTTCGGGCGACATCCTGACGCACTGCTTTCGACCCTTCCCAAACAGTCCGGCAACGCCGACTGGTGGAATCCACTCCTGCGTCGTCGAAGCCCGCGACCGTGGCGTGATTTTCGACATCGGCCATGGCATGGGTTCTTTCTCATTTGCCACGGCAAAAACGATGCTCGCCAACGGCTTCATGCCCGACTGTATTTCCAGCGACGTGCATTCGCTCTGCATCGAAGGGCCTGCGTACGACCTGCTCACCACGCTTTCGAAGTTTCTCTGCCTCGGCGCACCGCTTACGGATGTCATTCGAGCGGCAACGGATGGACCGGCACGAGCACTCAATCGGCCAGACTTAGGCACGTTGCGTGCTGGCGCCACGGGCGATGCCTCGGTGCTTGCCATCCACGACGGCACGTTTGACTTCGT
>CAIRDU010000195.1 GCA_903877395.1 uncultured Planctomycetaceae bacterium | reverse complement strand
GTCACCAAAGACGGCGTGACGGTTGCCAAGGAAGTCGACCTAGAAGATGTGTATGAAAACATGGGCGCTCGCATGGTTCGCGAAGTAGCCAGCAAGACCAGCGACGTTGCCGGCGACGGCACGACCACCGCCACAGTGCTGGCCGAAGCCGTGTTCAACGAGGGCCTGCGGGCAGTTGTCTCGGGCGTGAATCCCATTCAGCTCAAGACGGGCATCGAGAAGGCCGTCGAGGAGATCTCTGCCAAGCTCAAGGAGATGTCGATCCCAGTAAAGGGAAAGAAGGAGATGGCGCAGGTCGCGTCGATCGCCGCCAATAACGACATGGAAATCGGCGAGTTGCTTGCCGAGGCCATGAATAAAGTTGGCAAGGATGGCGTGATCACTGTCGACGAGGGGAAGAGCCTCAAGACGGAGATCGAGTTTGTGGAGGGGATGCAGTTCGACCGCGGCTATCTCTCCCCGTACTTTGTGACCAACCCCCAGCAGATGCAGTGCGTCTTGGAAGACTGCTACATCCTCGTTGTCGAGAAGAAGATCTCCAGCGTGAAAGACATCGTGCCGCTGCTGGAGGCTGTTGTGAACGCCGGCAAGCCGCTGCTGATCGTGAGCGAAGAGGTTGATGGCGAAGCCCTTGCAACGCTGGTGATCAACCGGCTCCGCGGTACGTTTCAGGTGTGCGCTGTGAAGGCACCTGGCTACGGCGATCGCCGGAAGTCGATGCTAGAAGACATCGCCATCCTCACCGGAGCCACGGCGGTATTTGAAAATCTAGGCATGAAGCTCGAAAGCCTTGGCCTGGCCGAACTCGGCCGTGCCAAGAAGGTGATTGTCGACAAAGACAACACCACGGTCATCGAGGGAGCCGGCAAGAATTCGGAGATCAAGGGTCGCATCGAGCAGATTCGTCGCGAGATCGAAAATGTCACCAGCGACTACGACCGTGAGAAGCTCGAAGAGCGGCTGGCAAAGCTCTCCGGCGGAGTGGCAAAGATCAACGTCGGTGCCGCCACCGAAAGCGAGATGAAGGAGAAAAAGGCTCGCGTTGAAGACGCCCTGCACGCCACGCGTGCGGCTGTCGAAGAGGGCATCCTGCCGGGTGGTGGTGTGGCTCTGTTGCGTGCGGCTTCGCAGGTCAAGCCCAAGGGTTTGTCCGACGACGAAACGATTGGGTTCAACATTGTGATTCGGGCGGCCCGCGCTCCTGTCACGATGATCGCCGCGAATGCTGGGCAAGACGGCTCGATCGTGTGCGAGAAGGTGCTGGAAGGCACGGGTAACTTTGGTTACAACGCCGCGACCAACAAGTACGAAGACCTTGTCAAATCGGGTGTGATTGACCCGACCAAGGTCACTCGTACTGCCTTGCAAAATGCCACCAGCGTTTCCACGCTGTTGCTCACCAGCGACGCGTTGATCGCAGAGAAGCCGAAGGATCAGAAGAGCGGCGGCGGTGCCGGCCACGGCGGCGACCACGACATGTACTAAGCGTTGCCCTCAACGCCACCAGATCGCACTTTGCTTCATATTTACTAGCTTCATTTTCTCTAGGGTTCACGTTCTCGAGAGCGCATCTCGGAGAGCTCTAGTGGCCATGCGGCCGCACAGGCACACTGGAAACGGGTCAGAAGGTGCGCGTCTCGGTAGGTCGGGGTTGCCCACGCCCCCATCGCCGGACGTTCGCTGCGGCCGTCCGGGCCTCCGCTCTCTCGGAGGCGTCTGCGCGCTTTGCCATCCATAGGCTTCGCTGGCCGCCTACGCCGGCTCTTGGGGCGTGGGCAACCACTCCTGTCACATGATTCGGCCGCGAACGATGCAGCGTGGCTCGACGAGCATTCGCCGACCCGGCGAAGCGATGGGAGACTTTTGCCGTCCCCTTGCCGGTGCTCCACCACAGTCCAAGTCGCGTTAGGCTTGCGCGATTCGGCTTACGCCTTGGGCTTGTTGGAGGCAGTGGGCACGCAACCGCGGAGTTGGTGCAGTGGAATAAATCCGTCTGTGCCTTCTGGACCACCGGAGGATGGCTGCTGGCAGGGAGGCGCAAAGAGTCGCTTTGAAAGCGATCGGGCCAGCCACATGGCCGCTGCGATGGCGATGGCGATGGCGATGGCGTTTTGCATGGTGGTGGGCATTCGGTGCGAGCGGCAGGATGACTACGAAAGGATCCATGTGCCAAGCTGATACGTCGCGCAGGCGCCCAGCCAGGCCAGCACTGTCATGTACGCAAACGCCACGACCGGCCAGACCCAGCTGTGCGTTTCTTTTCCGATCACAACCAGCGTGCTGGCGCACTGCGCACACAGGGCAAAAAATACCATGAGCGAGAGGGCCACCGGCAGCGTAAACACCTTGCGCGTGGTGCCATCCCAGGTGGCCGATCGCAGCCGACGCACGAGGGCACTTGCATCCTCTGCCTCGCCGGGATCGATTTCGCCAAGGTTGTAGATCACTCCCAGCGTGCCCAGCACCACTTCGCGGGCCGGAAAGCTGGCAAGAGCCGCGCAGCCAATGCGCCAGTCCCAACCCAGTGGCTTGACGAGCGGTTCGATGAATCGCCCGCCCTGGCCCAGAAAGCTCTGCCGCTGTGCGGCGCCACGATGTGCCGCAGCAAGGCCAACCTCCGTGTCCAAGAAAGCCAGTTGCTCGGTGATGTCTGCCGCAAGCTCTCGGCGTTCGGCGGGCATCGCATCGGCTGGCGTGGAGTCGAGCGAGGCCAGTTGGTCGGTCAGCGATTGCCGCTGGGCCTGCACTTCGGCATGAATAACCTCTGCGTTATGCGGATAGCTTGCCAGTGCCCACACCACGATGCTGACAGCCACGATCAGCGTGCCTGCATTCTGCAAAAACGACCACACCGACTCCCGTACGCGTTGGAGCACAACCCTCCACCGCGGCCAACGCCAGCCCGGCAGTTCCATCACAAACGGCTCAGGCGGTCCGCGAAAGAATGTGCTTTTGAGCACAAACGCCACCGCTGCCGCCACGACCACGCCCACCGCATACATGCATGCGAGCACCACTGCCGGTAGGCGAAGCCACGGTGTTCCAACGGGCACGTTGGGCACAAACGCACCGCAGAGCAACAGATAGACCGGCAGCCTCGCCGAGCAACTCATCAGCGGGGCGACGAGGATCGTGAGCAGTCGGTCGCGAGGGTTTTCGATCGTGCGTGCGGCCATGATGCCTGGAATGGCGCACGCAAAACTGGACAGCAGCGGAATAAAGGATTTGCCGCTGAGGCCCACGCCCACGAGCAGGCGATCCATGAGGAAGGCCGCGCGAGACAGATAGCCGCAGCCCTCCAGCACCGCGATAAAAAAGAAAAGCATGGCAATTTGTGGCACAAAAACCACCACACCGCCGACGCCCGCGATCACCCCATTGACCACAAGCGAGCGAATCGCCCCAGGCGGCAGCAGTCCCTCCGCTCCCGCGGCCAGAGCGTCGATGCCTCGGGAGATGATGTCCATCAGTGGCGTGGCCAGCCAGAAGATGGATGAAAACATGGCGAGCATCGTGGCTGCAAAAAGAAGCGTGCCCCACACGCGGTGCGTGACGACAGCATCGATAGAATCGTTGAGCGAACGGATCGCGGGCGGATTTCGCTGCACGATCCCTTCGAGCACGTTTTCGATCCACTGGTAGCGGGCGATGGCCTCGCTGGCAGCGGGTGAATGAGTTGCAGTCGCGGCGGTCAGGCTGGCGTCGAGGCCAACGGGTCGAGGCTGCGGCACGCCGGTCGCTGCGAGGATTTCATCACACAGCAAGTCGATGCCTTCCCGTCGTGAAGCAACCACTCGCACGACAGCGCAGCCGAGTCGCTCGGAGAGCTTTTGGATGTCGATAGCGGTTCCCTTTTCGTCGGCCACGTCGCAGAGCGTGAGGGCGATGACAGTCGGTATGCCCAGTTCGAGCGTCTGGCTGGTGAGATAGAGATTGCGTTCCAGATTGGTGGCATCGGCGACAACGACCACGCATTGAGGCGCAGGCACCCCAGGCATCTGGCCACGAAGCACGTTGACAGCGACCTGTTCATCGGGGCTTTTTGGGGCAAGGCTATAGGTGCCTGGCAGGTCGATCAGCTGGATCGAGTGGCCCCTGTACGCCATCCGCCCGAGTTTCTCCTCGACCGTCACGCCCGGATAGTTGCCCACTCGCGTCGGAATCCCTGCCATTGCAGAGAAGAGCGTGCTCTTGCCAGTGTTGGGATTGCCCAAGAGCACGACCGTAATCGCACGTTCCGCAACCGGGATGCCGGCAGCATATGACATAGGTGCGATCAGCGGGCCATGGTCACGCGGGCCGCTTCGCTGCGGCGGATCGAAAGGCGATAGCCGCGGAGTTCCAGTTCAAGCGGGCCGCCCAAAAACGCAGCCCCCACCACTTTCACGTTCACGCCCGGAGTCAGCCCCATTTCCAAGAGCCGCATGGATGTCAGATCGGACCCCGTCACATCGGCTACGCGGGCAGTCGAGCCGACGGCAACGTCTCGGAGAGAAACTTCGGGACACAGCCGGAATGGAAGGGATGTATTTTGTTGCAGCGATACCACAGTTTCACTCCGCTGGAAGGGGAGTCTCCACAGGCTACAGGGCCATTGCAGTTCATTCAGGGCAATTCAGTTCGCATTTTCTGGCTGAGTCTCTTGAGATTGAGTCTCAGTATTCCAACAAGTGTATAACTTCTTTCGGCTCTAGGCAAGAGTCCCAGCCAGCATTCTTGGTGTCCCTCGAAAGATATCCTTAGCACACTATCCCGGCCGTTTCGCAAAAAATGGGATTTTCACAAAATAAAGACAATCTTCTCTAGGTATCCGGGTGATTCCACATGAGTCATGCAGGTCTTTTTGTGGTTGGCACCGACACAGGCGTGGGAAAAACGACCGTGGCAGTGGCCGTGATCGGGCAATTGGTGGGCCAGGGCGTGCGGGTGGGAGTGTACAAGCCCGTGTCGACTGGTTCTGCCGACGGTTTGAGCGATAGCCAGCGGTTGTGGGATGCTTCGGGCCGGCCGCTTTCGCTGGCGAAAGTGTGTCCGCAGGTGTTTTCTTTGGCGATTGCCCCTCCGCACAGTGCCAGAGCGGAGGGCACAACGGTGAACCAACGCCTGCTTTTGGATGGGATTGTGCCGTGGAGGCAGGTCAGCCAGTGCGTTGTAGTGGAGGGGGCTGGCGGACTTTTTTCGCCGCTGGGCGACACGCTTCTCAATGTGGATGTGGCCCACGATTTTGGGCTGCCGCTTGTGATTGTGGATGCGGCGAGGCTGGGGGCAATCGGTCGCTCGCTGGCCACCGTACGGGCTGCCCAGGCATCGGGCTTACGCGTAGCGGCAGTCGTGCTCTCGCACACGCACCCGGTGGACGTTTCGCGAGCCAACGATCCAGCCAGCGATGCAGGGATCGCCCGAGCCAGTGCGATCGATCTGGCCGCTAGGCTGGCACCGATTCCTGTGGCCATGCTGGCCTACAAAGCCCAGCAATTCTCGCAGGAAATCGACTGGCTGGCACTGGCATCCTGTGAACGTTGAAGTGGGTTGCAGCAGGCTCCCTATCCGTGAAACCGAACACGAGGCTCCAAGGGCCCTGGCTGCCGTGCAGTGCCATGGCTGGACCGAGGCACCAGCCCCGGCCTAGCCCGCTGACGCGCCGAACTGTATCGGGCTTTTGACTGGCACGGCAATGCCCTCAGAGGTGCCTTTTTGGCCGATTTTTTGCCCCCCCCCCTCCGCCATTTTTTTCTTTTGAAAACCGCTTGCTTTCTTCGGCGAGCTGCTATACTTACAGAGCTGAAATGTCAAGGTGGGGCGATCTTTTCTTTCTCTGTGTTCTGAGGGCAATCAAACATCAAGACGAACGAATTGTTTGTTTGATGTGTTTGGATTGTGTGCGGGCGGGGATTCATCATGAATTCAAAATGCGGCAATCGATGCGTAGGCACTCGGCCAGTTGGGCGCGTTGGTGTCACCGCTTTGCTCGAGACTCTGAAATGTGTCGTTGCCGTGATTCTAGTTCTGGCAACCTCGTCGACGGCCTCGGCGGCCACGTTGTATTGGAACACCACGACCACCGCACTCTGGTCGGGCACGTCCAACTGGTCGACGGCAGCATCGTCCGGCGGTACGTATGCGTTGGCCCCCACGAGTGCCGACCTCCTGAACTTCAACCAGTACAACGTGCAAGGGAGTACGACGGTCCAGTTAGGCGCCCCCGCTGCTGCTATGGGGATCTATTTCAACAACGAACACTCGACGACGATTGAGGCATCCGCCGTAGGCACGCAGACACTCACTCTCTTTACCGGTGGCACCGTAGCCAATTTCGGCAATCAGCTGAACTTTTTCCCCGGCACTGGGCCGGTCACGATTGGGCACGCCACTAAGAAAGTGGCAATCACCCTCAACGGCCTTGGCTCCTGGAACAACTCTTCCTCGAGCACCGTCACAGTGCTCAACGATCTCAATCTCAACGGCCTCGCGTTGGTGTTCGCCAGTTCCGGTAATCCAAGTTATGCGCCGCTGGGCAACAGCGTGTTCGCGGGCTCGATCACTGGCACAGGTACTGGGTCGAAGCTCACCGTTGCGGGCGGTTCGGTAGTCACGCTTTCCGGATCCAACAGCTTCGCTGGCGGTATCACGCTCGAAAGCGGCGCTCGACTCAACATCAACAACGCCTACGCGTTGGGCTCGGGCACGTTCGCGTTAGGCACAGGCTACTCCTTGGCAAACAAGCAGTTCGACAACACCAGCGGTGCCTCAATCACGCTGGCGACGAACAATCCCATCCGCTGGGATTCCCTCGCATCTCCGTACGGCGTCGTCTTCGTCGGCAGCAATAACTTGAACCTTGGCACGGGCAACGTCACGTACGTCCAGCAGAGCAGCGTGTTGGTGCTCAACAACACGCTGACGATCGGAGGCGCAATCACCAGCGGCACCGGGGTGTCCTTCGAGAAGTTCGGCACAGGCAAGCTCGTGCTGTCCGGCAGCAGCAGCAACTTTCTCGGCACGGCCTGGATCAACGACGGCACGTTGCAGATCGACGGCTACTTGTCGGGCGGCGTGTCTTCCTCAGTGTTCAACGGCTTGGGCAAATACGTGATCCTCTCCGGCACAGGTCAAATTGGCGGCAGCGTTAACTTGAATGCATCAACGTATTCCGCGATCGATCTGGCCAACGGATCGGTCGACAGCCTCCGAATCGACGGTGCGCTCATCATGGGAGGCGGGAACTACGCTCACTTTGATCTCGGAAGTGGTGCTGCCGGGGCCGACTTTCTCACAGTCGGCGGCACGGTGACGCCCACGAGCTCATGGGTCGGCCTCAATCAGATCGGTGGCGTCAAGTCGCCGATCACGCCGGGCACCTACACGCTCATCCGCAGTGGCTCGACGATGCCCACGACCGGCCTCACGTTGGTGACGACGAAGGCCTTTGGCGAGACGTTCTCGCTCATCCGCAGCGGCACGACGCTGAACGTTGCCGTGGCGGCTGGTACGGCCGGTCCGTCGACGGCGTTCTGGGACGGCGGCTCCAATGCCACGTGGTCCACGGCGAGTAATAATTGGAAGATCGATGCCGCAGGCACAGATAACTCTAGCGGTGTGCCGGGCTACGAAACCAACGTGACGTTTACGGCCTCAGCGGCCGTCAGCGGCACGACCACGCTGGGCTCCGACTTCGACGTCAACAGTCTTTCGTTCTCGGCCTCGGCCCCGAGCATGACGATTGCGGGCACCAACATGCTCACGATCGAGGCGGCCGACTACAACGGCAACGCGGCCGGCAACGGCATCACGCTTGCGACTCCTAGTTC
>CAIRDU010000194.1 GCA_903877395.1 uncultured Planctomycetaceae bacterium | reverse complement strand
GCTCGGGGGCAACCGACACAGTCACTCACCGATGGAAGGCTCCTCTTTGGTGCGACCGCGCACAAACAGTTTGATCGGCACTTCCCGAAATGGCGTCTGCTTGCGTAACGCCGCCAAAAGATATCGCTTGTATGGCTCCGACACACTCTTCGCTGCGCTCGTTGAGAGCACGATCGTGGGGGGCGCGACTTCCACTTGAGTGGCGTAGTAAATGCGTACCGGACGGCCCCGGGTATCTGGGGGCGGTTGGTTGGCTGCGATGGCGCTCCGCAGAATTGTGTTGAGCTTGGCCGTTGGCACTCGAGCCCGGCTTTGACGAAAGAGCCGCTGGGCCGTATCGACGACAGCCTTCACGTTGCGAGCGGATGTGGCCGTGACGAATTCGACGGGCGCCCACGGCATTGTCCGAAATGTCTCCCGTAGATACTCCACCCATTCTTTCTGCTTAACACCGCCCGCATAGAGATCCCATTTGTTCACAACCAACACCACCGGCTTTGACCCATCGGCGACCGCATCAGCGAGCTGCTTGTCGACCTTGCCAATCGGCTCTGAGGCATCAAAAAATAGGAGCACGACATCGGCTCGTCGGATGCTTCGCTGCGCGCGGTGGGTGTAGTCGAAATCAATATCACTCTAGCGGCTTTTGGCCCGCCGAAGGCCCGGGGTATCGAACGCCAGAAATGAATGGCCGTCCACCTCAAATCGCACATCCACGCTGTCGCGAGTAGTGCCAGCCACAGGGCTGGTAATCACTCGCTCTTCGTGCGCCAAGGCGTTCACAAACGTACTCTTCCCTACATTTCTTCGGCCCACAATCGTGAGCTTCATCTCGGGGAGTCCTGCCCCCTCCAATTCATCGGGCCACGCTTCGGGCAGATGCTCTACGATCGACTCCACGAGATCTTCACGGTTGCGGTTTTGACGCACGCTTACAACGAGCGGAGGGCCAATGCCGAGTTCGTCAAAGTCGTGGGCGTGCACGTCGAACTTTTGATCGTCGGCCTTATTGGCGACTAAAAGCACTGGAGTGCTCGTGCGACGCACGCGACGTGCCACCTCACGGTCCGCCGGCAACAGGCCGCTGCGCACGTCGACCACAAAAAGAATAAGCGCCGCCTCGGTTAGGCCCGATTCGATCTGCGCATCGATTTGAGCCGTAAGGCCATCAGGATCGTCAAAGCCCATGCCTCCAGTGTCGATCAGATCAAACACGCGACCCTCGATCTCAACCCGCTGCACAAGCCTATCACGAGTCACCCCAGCAGTCGGATCTTCGATTGCGATTCGCTTTTCTACGATCCAGTTGAAGAGAGTCGACTTGCCTACGTTGGGACGACCGACAATCACAACCTTCGGTACAATGACTTTCGGGAGCCCTTTTGTGGAGACATTCATATTTTTAGACACGGCCATCGCTCGATTCCGGCATGTCGCCCAACCGGTGTCGGGGTGTGGCATGCACAAGGTAGTGGTGGGTGATGCTCTCGGAAAAGACTCGCAAATACGATTCGAGCCGCGAGAGCAGGTGGGCTAAGTTGGCTGCGAGTGCCATCGGCATCAACGTGCGCTAATGCCGCGACATCGGCCAACCGCAATTGATTCGTCGCCGCCATGATGGCGCGCCGTTCTTCCAAAAGCACCAGAGAAGATTCGTCTTGCGAGAGTTCTGTCGCATGACTGTCCCGGGCAGCGATCTGGAACCCAATGCTGCGAGGATTTGTCTGGTCGATCACGCGCAAATCAATCAGCGGTGCAGCCTCAGGCGTGCCCAGATAGGGATTGTGATGGGTCATCGAACCATCATCGCTTTTGATCAACATCTCGTCGAGTCGCTGCTCGTCGGCCCGTTCGATGCGGCGGCCCATGTCGAGAAATCGCCAACCAGGCCTCCGCATCATGCTTTCTGTACCCAAGCCGGCAAACGCTGAGAGATTCACAATGAGCGTGTCGAGCAGGGAGAGCAGGTCGGCGTTTCCTGAGAACCCATCACACCAAACCCGTAAAACAATCTCCCACGAATCGATCGAGATCCAATTTCGTACAACCGAACGATTTTCAATTGTATAGCCCAGCCCATGCGGCACGCCGGTGCGGTCGCCCAGAGCCAGCCAGCGTCCCTCTTGGTTGCGGGCGATCACTGCGGCATCCAAGTGCAGCCAACGACCGCCGGGTAGCTTAAGCCCGTGGCCGCACCGGAGAAAACCCAAATGAGTAAAGACGAGTTCCGGTGGCACAACCCCTTCGCAGAGCACATGCTGCGGACCATACAGATCGGCAATGAGACGCCAGTGCGAACGCAGACCGCCATCGGCTCCTACAAGCTCGTCGTAGCAGCCCGGGGTCGCCATGAAGCCGCGAAGGGAGGGGCTTACTCGCTCAAGAGCAATCTGTTCCAGCTGCGGTGCAGTCATCTGTCGAGGGCGGGCTCCGCAGGCTAAAAAAATGAGAATCGGTGAATTCAAAAGAGTGTACCACGCCCTTGCTTTGCTCTCCGATCCAACTGGCCTAGCTAGCGAGCTTGAGAATGGCCACCGAGCACCGTTTCCAACTCGTCTACAAGTTGGCCAAAGTGCGTGAGTGCCGTTGCCACAGGCTCTGGGCGCTCCAGATCAACGCCAGCGTCTCGCAGCAGATCGAGGGGCCACTTCGAACAGCCTCCCCTGAGAAAGCTGCTGTACGCTTCGAGTTCTCGCGGCCCACCCTCCACCACCTGCTTGGCCAACACAATCGCCGCTGACAAACCTGTCGCATACTTGTAGACGTAAAAAGCGTTGTAAAAATGGGGAATCCGAAGGCATTCCAATTCGAGCTGCTTGTCGATGACAAACTGCGGGCCAAAGTAGGCGTCTAGGAGTTCGCGGTAGAGTGCCCGCAACCGCTCCAGAGTAAGCGGCTCGCCAGCTTCAGCGGAAGCATGGGTGCTTCGCTCAAACTCCGCAAACATTGTCTGTCGTACAATCGTCGACCGAATCGAATCAATCTCACGCACCAAGATCGCCGCCCGTTCCTTTGGCGATGTGGCACGCTTGAGGAGCAACCGCGTGAGCAGTTGCTCGTTGAACGTACTGGCTACCTCTGCCACAAAAATCGTGTAG
>CAIRDU010000193.1 GCA_903877395.1 uncultured Planctomycetaceae bacterium | reverse complement strand
TTTGGGATCAGCTTTTTTGCCCCCCTTCTGATCCGCGTCGGAGGCCTCTCGGTAGCCCAGTTTCACGGTGCCTTTAAAAATTCCCGAGTGGCCGAACGTTTCAGTGAGTACAAAGTCGAGGCTGCTGCCCCCGGAAGCCGCCAACTGAAACGTGACAGAATCTTTCTCGTCGGTAACATCCAGCGCCGGATAATTGAACCGCAGGTGGAGGCTATCGCCTACATGTGTGGCAGCAATGCGTTCCTGGTAGCGACGATCCATCACATCAAACGTCGCATCGGATGTCAGTTCGACTGGCACAATCGTCCAGCGTTCCTGCCCCGACGCATCGGTAAATCGGCAACCGACGAAAACTGTGTCGTTGCCGCGCACCTGCAGGATGGGCTCGGCCTGCCCTTGGTTCACCCGATGAGCGGTATCGGCCAGCGAATTTTCAGGCACCGCTCCCAATTCTTTGGACACCAGAAACATGAAGCGTCCTTCCGTGAGCGCATCGGCGGCATATCGATTGCCCCGCACCACCACGGCACTCACGCCGGGCGGTGCCACACCACCCGCGGAATCTCCAGGGACACGGCTGAGCCGGATCGTGCCAGGCACATCGATCGGAAATTCATCGGCTGCGATTTCTCGGCCGAGTTTCTCCCGCCCAGCCGCTGTTTGAACAAAGATTTCTGCCTCGCTGCGAGGACTCTGCGCAAGGCGAGGGGCGATCAGTTCCACCAGCAGCGGCCCATCGCAAAGCACTTTGGCAGAGACTCCCGGCGCGGCTACTGAATCCGGCCGCACCGCGATGATCTCGCGTGAAATCGGCACAAATTCCTCTCGCTTGCGGCTCTTCGGCTGCTTCAATTCGATGGCGGCAATCTCCTCCTTGGTCAGCGGTCGGCTGGCCACGTCGTAGACTCGCAACTCCGGATCATCGGAGCCGATTTGTTCCACAGAATTTGTCCGGTCCCACGCAATGCCTGGATCGGTGTTTTCGCGATCGACATACGTGAGCTTCAAGTCGTCTTCCCCGAGCACCGTCACCTCGCTGGCCCGCTGGGGCTTTTCGGCAACCGGAAAGAACGTGCCCAGAAAAATTCCGGAATGCTCTGCCGTTTCAATCGCCTCGAGCGAAACTCCGTCCACAGAGCCTACCTGCACTCCAAACGCTACGCGGTCGGGCGCCTCGGTAGTGTCCATATCCGGATCATTGATAAACACTTTGACCGTATCGCCTGGCTTGAACCGGCGCATGGGAATATATTCGGCCGTGCGAACGCCGCCACTGTTCTCCTTGAACTCCACAAATGCCGCCGAGATCGTGGCGTTGGTAAACGTGGCCGTCAGGAACCGCTCGTGCTTTGCCTGCTTGGGCGTGATCACACTGGGATCAGAATAGGAGAGTGTGATCCGGTCGCCTGGCACAATTTCGAGGATGCCGTTCTTGGAGAGTTCCAGAAAACTCTTGGCCGTTGACAGCACCTTCACCCCAGCGGCGTCAGTCAGCGTAATGGCGTTGATCGCAGGCGCATCGGTTTCGTAATCGGCGATCAGCAATCGCACGATCCTAGCCCGCGTGTTTTTTCCAAACGCGATGTCCAGCTTCGAGCCATCTGTCCCTGCGGTGATCGTGGCCAGCGGCACAGCGTAGGCCGCAGCGATCTCAGGATGCGCCTCCACGTCGAAAACCTTCTCCGGAATCGAGGCCATCAACGGGGGCTCCTTGGAATCGACGAGCACCTCGAAGGCCAGCCCTGCACCGCGATGCGCAAATGCATAGACGTCTATTCGGTGCACGCCTTTCTCGAGGCTGCGGGCAATCGTCAGTGGCGCGGCTTGCTTGTCAGAGACAACGCCATCAATCGCAAAGACGTAATGAATGTTCTTCGTTTTTCCTTTGGTCTCAACAGTAAAAGTGCGTTGAATCTTTTTCGGTAACGAGAAAGCGCCGTGCCAATGGCCGACATACGCGCCCGTGCCGCCGTCGAGGCCGAGGACTCCTCCCATTTTCGGCGGACAGCCGCCAAGCCCGGCAAGATTATGATCCAGCGGGCCCACGGCTAACGTCTTGATCTTTTCGGACACCAGCGACGAGCCCTTCGTCAACCGGCCTCGTCGGAGATAGTCCTCAAAGTCTGCAAGCGTGGCGGGGGCCTTGGCCGTGCCGGCAAACCGTGCAAGCTCCACTGTGAGGCGGCCATCCCATGGTTGGAGCGTGGCATTGCCGTCGGCCCGCCACTGCCCCACGGTGCGAAAGTCAGTGCCGTTGAACGACGTCTGCACGTACAGATCCTTGAGCTTCCTGCCCGGCACACCTGATATCACGGTCATTGCCCCGAGCGCAACGTTGTCATTGCAATCGATGGAGAGCCACTTCGGTCGCAGGCCGTCGGGTTGGCCAATCCATGGGGTGCTCCCCCCTTCGCTGATGACCCAGTTTGGGGCGTTGCCTTCGGCGGCATCTGAAGCGTAAGCCGTTGCTTGACTGCTCCCTGTAGGAACGGTGCCTTCAAACACGCCGCTGTATGGGGCTGTTTCCGTAAGCGACACCGCAAGGCTGTCGCCGCTTGTCGTTGCGACGCGCACCTCGAGAGTGTCTGAGCTGCCCGAGGTGCTCCGATCGGGATCCACAACGCGCACGTTGATGCTGTTACCAGGCTTGATCTGATCATCCTTCCGCACGGACGAAAGCGCCATCTGGCGTTCGACGTCTCCCTCCAGCAAGAGCTTCTGTCGGATCATCGCCTCCAAGGCACGGTTCTCAAGATCTTCCTTCGAAAGGATTGCACCGCTGGAGACAAAAAGATCGGCATCGGTGACCACGGTCATGGCCGTTGGCTCCTCTGCCAGTTTGTCCTGCGCGTTGCCAAACGACTCGGCGAAGCTGTACCGCACCGTGTCGCCACCAACCACCTGTAAAATATGGTCGCCTTTCACAGCGGCGGCCAACTGCGTTGGAATCTGGCCGCTGAATCGTGTCTTTGAGTCACCAAACGGAAAGAGATGAAAACGTTCCTCATCGCCACTGGCCGTCCACGCGCGGATGTCGATCTGCGTGGCCTTTCCCACCACGGCCAGATTTTTATCCTCCAGATCCACTTCCAGCGGCTTCCCTGGAATGAGGAACTTCTTGTCGCCGAGCACGCCCAGCTTTACTTTGGCAGCCACGTCGTACTTGCGGCGGAGAAGATTCAGCTTTCCCTCCAGAATGCGGCCGCTCACGTGGTTGGGCACACGCGTGAAAACATGCTCCAGAAACGCTCCGGCTTCCTCGACTTCATCTTGATCGACTTTCAGCATCGCCAGTTGGAAGTAAGCCTCGGCTTGGAGCGTTTTGTCGGACCGCCGCACAAGTCGCTGGAGGATTTCATCGGCTCGATCGAATTGGCGAGTCATTCGGTCGACCTCGGCCACCCGCAGTTCTGCCGTGCGCTTCCCGAGCGTGCCTTCGAGTTCCTTCGCGGCCGCAATCCGTTCATAGAGCGCACGTGCCTGCGGGTATTCGCGCCGAGCCAACGCGATGTCGGCATAAGCTACGAGGAGTCCGGCCTGCGATTCGGCATCCAGAGCCCCCGGATTGGCATCCATCCACGCCAGCATGAGTTGCGACAGATCGCGAGCGCGGTCGAAGTTGCCCGTTTGCGTATTCTCTCGGATGAGCCACGACACATAGCCCGCGTTGAGCTCCTTGTACATCTGCGCAACGATCGCTGGATGCGCGCCATAGCGATCCCATGCGCTCTGCAGATTGCCTGCTGTGTAGGCGATCTGGGAGTCGTAGATTGGCCAGCGCGGGTCGCTGCGAGGCACTGGATTTGCGCCACCAAAAGCCAAAATCGCCTCGGATCGCAATCCAGCCAGCAGTGCGCGGGCAGCCTCCGGCAATTCGGTGCCGAGCATCTCTGTTCCGGTATCCGCGATGCAAGCGGCGATGTCCGGGGCACCCGCCTTGCCGATGGCAGTGCTGGTGGCCGCCAAACGGTTCATAAGATCCGCACTTCTCGTGTCGCGGGCAATGCGCCACAGTTGAATCGCGATACGGGCTATGTCGATCGGCCTTTTTTTGGCTTCCAAGGCAGTCGTCACAACGACTGCAAGCGACTCAAAACCATGATTTGGCAACCACGTTTGGGGCGTATGGCTCGTTACGACCGAGAGGAGTATTTCCAACTCTGCGGGCGTGAGCGTGGCCGCATCAAAACCCACGAGGGCAGCCAGAGAAGGGGGCCCAATGCGGTTTGGGGATGCCATCCCGCGGTCCAGATAGGTGGAGAGTTTCTTGAAGAAATCGGCCCGAGATGC
>CAIRDU010000192.1 GCA_903877395.1 uncultured Planctomycetaceae bacterium | reverse complement strand
GTGGTGAATATTCACGATCCGGTGCGGATACCGCCGGATTGCTTTCTCCGAGAGAACCCTCATGTATCTGGCCAAAACAACATAGGCCGGCGAATAGCCATCGATCACATGCAGCAATTGCTCCTCGTGTGATTCCCGCGACACGCCTGCGTGTGGCAGATGGTGAAACGGCACATCAAACCGCTCCACCAATTCGCGAAGCATGTTGTGATTACTCACCACCGCTTTGATCTGCCCCGGCAGGTCGCCGCAGGCATCCCTCAGCAACAATTCGCCGAGGCAATGCGGCTCGCTTGTGGCACAGATCACGATCGGGCGACGGCCTTCGCGAGTCACTCGCACGCGGGCCGCACGTGGCAGCACGCGGGCCAGGTCCACTTCCAATTCCGGCACGGCCACTGGCCCATTCATGCAGGCTACCTCGGCCCGAAAAAAGAAGTGTCCGGCGAGCGAATCTACAAACTCGTGGTTGCTCACGATGTTGAGCCGACGCGACCCCAAGACTCCGGTGATCCGGTGAATCAAACCCACCTCATCCGGGCAGTCAACTAATACGATCTCGTGATCTGATGCCTGTGGGTTCATGCCGGCACCCATGCCAGCACAACATCCTCGACAGAGACGTCCGTTTTCTTTGCCGCGATCTCGATCTGCTCCAGTGGAATCTTATCGGGATTCGTTTGGAGCCTGACTTGCTCAAGCTCCCAGGCCACCTCGTCGTCCAGCATTTTTTTTCGCTCCTCTAGGCTTGAAAGGCTCTCCTCGGCGTGGACCACATCGGCCTGCTGCCTTGTGGCTCGGCTGGCCGATCGCATCGATGTGGCCGCGCGACCAACGGTACTGGAACTGGCGAGTTTGCGGCCCAGAATCGCCGAGAGCACAGCCGTGCCAATCGACACGTATGTCTGCATCGACTTGTCGCTTGCCTCCGCTTTCTCTCGCTCTACTTTTTGGTGAGCGCGGTCGATGCGATCCTGAAGCGATGCCAACTTCACTGCGTTGCGATCTCGCACGCGATCCAAATCCTCGTCTCGTCGTTCTTTGACTCGCTGTGCGATTCGCACGCGAAAATCGGCCTCCGATTCGCCGGGCCGTGAGACCGCATCGATGGTTGGAGCTGACCACACCACGAGCTTTGCCGTGCGGGCCAGATGGCTCTTCAGGGCCGCGGCGAGCGACACGTATCCCTTTGGCCCAGCCAGTGCACTTGGCAGACTCGCGAAAGTGCCACTGCGCGGGCCGCTTTCCACTTCTGGCGCCTCGGCAAAAATTCTGGCTGTCTCCCACGCCGACTCCCCAACCGAGTCGCTTGCTGTGCCCATACAAATCATCTCGCGATCGACGTCAATGCGGGCGGAGGCCTTTGCATACCGCACCCTCGCGCGACCCAGAATCGCCGGTTCATAGAAAGCGGCTCCATCGGTCGGTATCGGTCCTGCAGGAGCCAGAAACACCTCTCGCACGCCTGGGGGCAGAATCGGCCGCGGCCCGCCCCTGCCTACTGCAGCAACCCGACCCCCAGTCGCAACGGCTGCCGCGACCGGCGGCATCTGCAGAGCGCCAGAGAGCCGACGGATTTCCTCCCGCAACATCGGCCCCCGCAGATACGACATTGTCCAACGCGATTGAAAGACCGTCTCTTCGTCGTCGTGAACGCTGTGCAATAAAAACATTCGCTGCTCGAGGCCCGAGAGCATTCTGTCGAGTCTCGCACGATCGAATGATCGGCCAGCCGATGAGGCAGCCCCTTCCAATCCGTCGAGCACTCTGGCTTTGTCTCGCGCCGTCTGCAGCCGGCCGAGAAACCAGATACCTGCATTGGAAAGCCCCTTGTAGTCGAGATCGACGGGGTTCTGCGTGGCCAGCACGATTCCCAACCCAAAGGCACGGGCCTGCTTCAGAAGCGTGAGGAGCGGGCCCTTACTCGGCGGATTGGCCGTCGGCGGCATATAGCCGAACACTTCGTCCATCAAGAACAATGCCTTCAGCGAAGATGTGCCTCCCTGCGTGCGCATCCACGAGACGGCTTGGCCTGCCAGCAGCGTGACAAACGCCATTCGCTGAGAATCGCTTAGGTGCGCAATCGATATGACGCTCACGCGTGGCCGGCCCTCCGGCGTCCAAAGCAATCGGCCCACGTCCAGCGGTTCGCCATCGAGCCATGCGTCAAAGCCGGGTGATGCAGCCACCGTGTTGAGGCGACTGGCCAATTGAAAACGCTCTCCCGCGGGATAGAAATTCTCGAGGTCGAGATACCCGACGCGTTCGATTGGCGGCGCGGGGATCGCACGCACCAGCGTGCCAAAATCGAGCGTTTGTCCGCTCCGCCAGATGGCATCCACGATGTTCGACACAAGCACGTGCTCGCGGCTCCGGCCAGGCTCCGCCTCGATTCCAGCCAGTGCCAAAATACCTGATACGAGCGACTCGATCCGCTCGCGTCGAGCCTCGGGATCGTCGAGCACGATGGGCGGTGGCGGCGACAGGCTTTCGAGCATCGCCAGCGGTCGGCCGCTGCGACTGCCTGGCGTGTAGATGGCCATCTCAACACTTTCACGAAGACGCTTGATCCGTTCGGGCAATTGGCCGCTGGTCGCCAGACCGTCTGTCCACTTGCGGGCGGTGCGTTCGGCCAATTCCTCCAGCGTGATCCCTTCGCGCGTGGCGACATCGGCTTCCAACCACGGCAAAAAATCGGCGGGCGCAAGATTTGGAAACGAAAGCAGCAGGTTGGCGAGGTCGCCCTTGGGATCAATCACGATTGCCGGAATGCCATCAATCGCAGCTTCTTCAATCAAGTCGATGAGCAACCCCGTCTTTCCGCTGCCTGTCATGCCGACGCAGACGGCATGGGTTGTGAACCGCCTCGCGTCAACTAGCAGCGGCGCCAAGAGGGGTTTGCCCGAGTTGGGATCGACCTTGCGTCCTAGGTAGAATACGCCAAGCCCCTCAATGTCAATCGACTCATCATCAACAACCGGATCGCCATTTCGAACAGCTTTTTTTTTCGCAACCACGAGTTCAACCATTCTTTCTTCGTTTGGGTGATGTCGAGATTTTGGTCTGGTAAGACCTCTATTGAACGTCCCACGAAAACTTCTTGCAAACCAGCTTGTCTCGACGGCCTTGCACATACCGTCAGACCCGTTCCCCAAGCCCAAGCATGAGGGAATTGCGGCCGTGCCATCTCTATGGCAGGAATCCTATGGCGTTGCCAACAACTGCTCGGCGGCGCGTTCCAGCAAACCCACCAATGGGGCAGGAAAGAGGCCCAACACGAAAAGCGTTGCCAATACGACTGTCATCGCAATGCGTTCGCGAGGCAGAATCAGATGCCGCGGGCCATCGACTGCTGCCGGCCCGCCAAAGATCATGAACCAGCCCCGCATTACCGCGACACCGGAAAGCACCGTAGCGGCAATGACCAAGAGCCCGGCGTGCAACTGCTCGTCCAGACTGCCCGAGACGATTAAGTCGTCAGCCACAAACGAGAGCGTGCCGGGCAGCCCGATGGTGGCCAATCCAAAGAGCAGAAAAAAACAGGCGAGCGCTGGGGAATCGCGAAACCGGCCTTGCGGCGTTTGAATCGACAGCGGCCCGGCCCGGCTCTCCAATGCCCAGGCCACGAGGCCGATGCCAGTCAATGCGAGGCCACTGGAAATCCACACGCAAAAAGCACCGTTTAACTCCATCGGCAACGTGCCGGCCAGCCCAGCCAGCACCATTGCCGACTGGCTCATGGCCAGCGTTCCAATCAGGCCGCGGAGGTCGCGCTGTACCAGAGCCAATGCCCCACCGTACACCGCAGTTACGAGCGCCAACTGCGACAATACAACAAGTTCCGTGGCGACGCCGTCGGCATGGCCTATCAAGAGACGCACCGCTGTGTAGCTGCCCACTTGCGGCATGGTTGCCGACAAGGCCGACGAGAGCGGCGCGCCGGAAAACAGTGCCGGATACCACGAATGAAATGGGACGATTCCCTTGCGGATAAGCACGGCCACGGCCACCAGCCAGCCGCCGCTGGCGCCCATCGGGCCGCTGCCCGCTGCCCACGGCGGATCGGCCACCATCAACAGAGTGCCGACAGCCAAGCAGACGATCGCCGGCAGAATCGCAATCGCAAACACACGGGCGGCTGACTGTCCTCCAGGGGTATTACGGGTTGAGATCCACGTGGGCAGCGCCGTTGCGATCCAGAGCACTACCAGCGCCAACGGATGAGCCGTCGAGAACGTTGCAAACGTTGCGGCTACCGCGAGCAGAATGCGCACCGTTGCGCTCGTATCCAAAAAACGGTTCGGCGCCACCAGCAGAATCGCGAACTGAACGAGGGAGACATATGGCATTAATACAACGGTGATGCCGTCAATACACACAAACGATCCGCCCCCCAATTGATCGCCGAATTCAATGGCCTCGCCACTGTCAAGATTCCAGAGATACGTCATGGCGAGGCTCGCCAACAGCGAGACAATCATCGCAGCCACAGCCGGAGTACGAGGGCTTTTGGCCGAAATGCCCAACCACACAGCGGCAGATGCCACCAACGGAGCCGCCACCACGGCAGCCAGCAAACACAACAACGAGCTGTGCAGAGATTCGCTGCTCATCGGCGGGCCCCATCAGAACGGTTGACAATAGAATCGCGAGCGTTTTCGTTCACCGACGCTCGCTCCGCCCCCAGCCAGTCAATCCACGCTTGTTCCGCGGCGGCAATCCGTTCCAGCAACCGCCAGACGGGGCCGATGACCAACCGCATCGCAGCCATCTCTTCAAAGCCCCGCTCCAGCGACACGCGGTACAACCCCTGCTGCCAACCCACAGGTAGGAGCATCCGCAGCGACCATCCTCCTGCTCCTAGATGACCGCCAAGGGCCGCTTCCAACTCGTGCCGGTCGTGCAATGCCGACGGCGACCGCAGAATCTGTAAGCTGCGGAGAATCGCATGGCTTACGATATGCACGAGTGCCACAACGCGAAGCCCACAGCCGATTTCCGCGAAGATGATCCCCGCCTGCGTCATCGAAGCGTAGGCCAGCATACTCTTGAGATCGGTTTGCACGCGTCCGACTGCGCTGGCATGGAGGGCAGTGCCCACACCGACTACCACCAGCATCACCCGGGCCAGTAACGATGCGTCGAGCAGCGGTTCGCACCGCAAAAGCACATAGGCCCCCGCATGAATTGAAAGCGCACCGTAGAAGATCGCGCTCGACGGCGTTGGCCCTTCCATGGCCCGTGGCAACCAGTTTGAAAACGGCACCTGTGCGCTTTTTCCCATCGCGGCAAACACCAGCAAGATCGCGATGACGGTGGCCTCACCAGACGGCACGAGGCACTCGGCATTGGGCCACGTGCCGGCGAAGATTCTCTCAAAGTCGCCCGAGCCCACGGCACGGTGCACCATGACTGCCGCAGCCAGAAGCCCCACGTCACAGATGCGGTACGTCGTAAACGCGCGGATCGCAGCTTTCACCGCATTGGATCGCTCGTGAAAAAATCCGATCAAGAGCGTTGAGGAAATCCCAAGAAATTCCCAGCCGGCAAAAAGCACGTCGATGCTGCCAGCCAGCACCATGAGATTCATGCCGGTGCCAAACAGAGCCAGAAGTACGAAAAACCTAGTGAATCCAGGCTCGCGATGCAGATACTTTCCGGCAAATGCATTGACCAGTGAGCACAGACCCGTCGAGAAACAGACGTAGGGCACAGAAAGTCCATCGGCCACCAGTTCGATCGTCGCCTCGTGGTGGCCTACGGCAAACCAAGTGCCCACGTGCACAACCTCTGTGGCAAAGCCACGCATGATCAGCACGAATAGCACGGCCAGACTCGCCAGAAATGCGGTCGTAAAACCGGCTCCCACCAGACGCGTGGTTGTGCGTTCGGCAAGCGGCCAGCCCAGGAGCGCCGGGAGCCCGATCGCCACGAGAGTCAATGCGGGGGCCGCCAACTGCGTCACGACTAAAAGCGAAATCACATCGTGGGCGGTGCCAGCCTGGAGGGCGAGCCCATCAAACGCCAGAACGGCTAGCGGAACAGGTGGCAGCGAAATGTTTTGCAATGGAATCATGCTCCAGCGCCTTTGGCGATACCGGCTTCTGCCAACGCTGCCACCACGCGGGCCGGTGGTAGATGCGTGCGGTGGCCAGTAAACCAGTCGGCCGAGCGTTCGACGACGGCAATCTGATCGGACTCGTGCGTGTAGGGCACAAACAGACCATTTTCAAAAACAGCGAGCGTTCCGTCGGCTTCCCATGCCACCACCTGCACCCAGCGGTTGACGACGAGCCGCTTCACGGATGGCAACCGATCCACCGCTGCGAGAATCGATTCGGGAGTTGCATCAATCACAATCAACAGTCGCACCGGCTCGTGTATTTCCACCATCTGCCAAGGCAGTCCCGTGCGCAAGTCGCTGGCGTGGCCATCCATCACGCCCAAAAGACCGGTGATGTTGTGCGGCAGCTTGGTGCCGCATCCGTAGCCAATCGAATCGAGATGGGAAAAGAGATACGTGAGATTGATTCCCGAGCCAACGGGGCCAACCGCGGCGAGAGTACGGGTGAGGATTGCGCCATCCTGATCGGTCGTCGGGTCGTACGAAACGAGAAACGCTCGACGGTCGAGAAAAAGACCGCGTGTTCGATAGCGACGACCAATCACGCACACCGCATTCGTGGCATGGCCGAGCTCCGGCCGCACCTGCGCCAAATCCCCGGCCCGCTGCGAAACGTGACGCAATGCGGCGGCCGCGGTCACGTTGAGCGGAGCCGAATCAAACCGCCTGCACCGCTCTTGAGCATCGGATGCCCCAGCCTTTCGGCATGCATCATCGAGGAGCCGCATGTCGGCACTGTGCGTTTTCGGAACGCGATCTGCATCGAACCAGACCACGGTATCGGAGCAGGTGTCTTGCATACCGGCCACAAAAAATGTCTCTTCGGGAATCGCGATACCTCGCGTTGCCACGATTGCCCGCACACGAGAATCGTTGGCCATGATCGCAAAAGCCCTGGCATTCGGCCCGCCACGGCCGCCACCGCAAGCACCGCAATCGTAAGCGCTCTCGTGCGGATTATTGAGACTCGACGAACCGTGGCCGATGACGGCGACGATTCGCGAAAACCGGCTTTTCAGGCCAATGTCGTCGAGCATGCGTTGGACGATGCGAGCCATCTCATTCACGTCAAACCCCGCATGCGTTCCATTGGGAAGCGTGCCTGATTCCAGTCGTTCCAGTTGCAATCGGGTAGAAATCTGACTTCGAGAAACTGCCGCCGCATGCTGCCTGAGACTTGTTGTCAACCGTGGAAATACAACGCGTGCGACCAACGGCACGGCAGCGATTGCGCCGCCAAAAACAGTAAAAAGCCCCCCTCGAAAAAGTGTTCGGCTGCCGCTCGACATGCTTCCGGTGAGTTGCCCCAGTCGGCGGCGAATCGACTGCCGTAGATGATGGCTGGCACGCGCACTGTCTTCAGGCACCTCAAGCACGGTGTGCTCGGGACGCATCACAATCGGGCATAACGGCGTGGCGTGCCAGTCGTCGATGCCTCGATAATACATCGGCACGGCAAAGAATCCGGCAGTTCCAAATGTTTCGTACCGAGGGCTCATTTCCTCGAGATACCGCCGGAAGGATTCGCACCGATCGTCGATGCAGAAAATTGCCTGCACGAGCGGCCGTTCTGGCGACGGGAGCGAAGCCACCGCCACGTGCGATGCAAGGCCGTCAAGCACCTCAATCCGATGGCGACGCTCGTAGGCCAAGTGAAAGATGCGACGCCGCACAATTCCATCAAACTCGGCGATGGCGCTTTCAAATCGCACCAGTTCGTTTTCGTCAAGCGCCCGGATATCGTGCGCCGAAAGACCCAGCAACTGCGAGACCTGGTAAAGCAGATAGGCCCGTGCCACGCTCCCCGGCCCACGGCGAGGCGGATAGCGATCGCGGAGTTCCGTCCACAGTTCTGGTAGATCGATTGCTCGCCCCAGCCTGCCCGCAGCCCATTCGGCGGCAACCCGGTCGAGCACAAGTCGTAGCGCCAGAAAATCTGCCAACCTCGCCGGCACAGCCTCCACCGGGGCGCGGTCGGGTCGCTCTTCAAACTGGCGGATCATGCCGGCCCAGCCACGCAATGCCACAAGCGATTGCGTGATCAATTCATCGTGGTATTCGGCGGGCACACCCAGTCGGTTGAATTCGTCAGCAATGACAGCGAGTGCTTCGGTGCCCTGGATCGCCGCCATCGCAGCAGGCAAACGGCTACTCCATGGCTCGGTCGGACCAATCGCACCTGAATAAATGTCTGCCACCGCAGCGAGCAACCCACGCTCGCGACCGGGCATCGGCCAAGCAGCAACTCCCTGATCCAGAAACGCCGCGCAGACTCGAATCAAAAGCGGATGCACCATCGCATCGGTGTCAACCGTTGGGTCGATCGCCAGAATCAGATCGCGGTGCCGCACGGGTGGCTGCACGTGCACGAGTGTGGGCCGAGTGAGGGCGGCGGCCTCCACGCAAGCGTGCCAGAGATCTGCGGTTGCGTCGCGGTCTACTGCGTTACTTTCTGTCAGCGTCCACCGCACTGCGGCATCGTCTTCTTGCCGTACTGGGTGTTCCAAAAGCCCCAGCAAGAGCGTTCGTAACGTCACGCGTCCGCCAGCCAGCGTGACGGCGGCACGCTGGCCCAGATCCGCATCCAGCACCGACTCCAGATCACATGAGCGAATCCGGCCCCGAGCCAGTTCTTCCCGGTATCGCGTCTCGGTCAAAAACGGCTCGGTTCCGAAGATTCTGGCAGCATGCACGACTGCCTCCTCAAACGGTTCGTCTTCAAATCCTACGAGAATATTTTGCGCGACAAAAACACCGATCGGCCCCTGAGCTGGAAGATAGTGGGCCGCGCGGTCGATGGACTCCTGAATCTGCTGCGGTTGCTTCGTACGTTCCATCAAGTCCATCAAAAGGTGCCACACTGCTGCCGGTGTTGAGCAACCATTTGGAGCCGTGTTACGTTCAAGGCGATGGTCTGCCAACGCCTGCCAGTATGACAAGGGCCGATTAAAAGAACGTCCTCGATTCAGACGTCAGCACCCTTGCAATCCTGCAAGAAAAAGCCCTCTTGGGGGCTTGAAAAATGAGCCGATGCGTTCTCCGGAAACGCCTGTGGTACCCTGCGTGAGCGCTTTTTCAAGCGTGTTGCAATTTCCGCGATCCAACTTCTCCTTCTTCTCCATGTTTTCTGGAAAAATATTTTGGCTGCCACCCTCACCCCATTTTCACGCACGGTCACCGTCCTGCTGATCGACGATCAGCCGATCATCGGCGAAGCGGTTCGCAGGATGTTTGCCGGCGAGGAAGGCCTCGTGTTTCACTTTTGCAAACATGCCCCCGAGGCGATTGAAACGGCGGCCACAGTAGGGCCAACCGTGATCCTGCAAGACCTTGTGATGCCCGAAATAGACGGACTGGAACTCGTCAAGCGGTTCCGCGCGGACCAGCGGTTTCGAGATGTACCGATCATCGTGCTTTCCGCAAAAGAGGAAGCAGCCGTCAAAGCAGATGCTTTTGCCTGTGGGGCCAACGACTACCTTGTGAAGTTGCCCGACCGGCTCGAACTCCTGGCCCGCGTTCGCTACCACTCCCGCGGCTATGTCGCTCTTCTTGAGAGAAACGAGGCTTTTGCTGCCCTGCAGGCCAGCCAGCAAGTGCTCGCCAACGATCTAGCGACTGCCGCACAGTACGTGCGATCACTGCTCCCGCCGCCGCAGCACATGGGAGCAGTAACGGCCGATTGGCGATTTATCCCTTCGGCGGACTTAGGGGGCGACGCATTCGGCTACCACAACATCGATGACGAACACGTGGCCGTTTACCTGCTGGATGTTTGCGGGCACGGGGTGGGCGCGGCACTCTTGAGCGTGTCAGCCTTAAATGCGATTCGCAGCGAGGCTCTTCCACAAACCGACTTTCACGACCCTGGATCGGTGCTGGCAGCACTCAACAAGGCCTTTCCTATGGAACGCCAAAACGACATGTTCTTCACGATCTGGTACGGGGTTTACAACACTGTCGCCAGGACTATCCGCTGGGCCGGGGGCGGTCATCCACCAGCGTTGTTGCTACTCCCAGGCGAAGGAGCAAAACCCGTGCAATTGGATTCAGACGGCCCGCTCATTGGGGCTGTCGATGGCCTCGAATTCGACTCACGCGAAATGGCCGTTCCAGCTGGCTCGCGGCTCTTTGTCTACAGCGATGGAGCCTTTGAAATCAGCCGTCCAGATGGATCGATGTGGGCTTTTGACGATTTTCTCACAACGCTTGCGTCCCCCCCTTTGGGACCAGAAAGCCGAATGGATACACTTGTGACGCATGTCCGAAAGCTCTCTGAGCGAGACGATTTCATCGATGACTTCTCGATGGTGGAACTTGTTTTTGGCTGATACGGCTTCAAAAAAGGCTGGAACTGCCCCACTCCGGCCTGCGAAAAGTGCCGTCTTGCACGGGCTATTCGAATCCGTACACTTGGCAGATTCGCGGTCTCAACCGGCCGCTAGCGTAGCTCAATTGGCAGAGCAGCTGATTTGTAATCAGCAGGTTGCGGGTTCAACTCCCGCCGCTAGCTCAGCACATAGCCCCGCTAGTAGCTCGGCGATGAGCCGGAAGCAAACGCCTGAGCACACCAGCACTTCAAAACTCCAAGCATCGCGTTCAACACACCACACATTCACTTTCACCAAGAAACCAAGAAAAAAGGGGGAGTTTCCCGAGCGGTCAAAGGGGTCAGACTGTAAATCTGATGGCTTATGTCTTCGCAGGTTCGAATCCTGCACTCCCCAGTCTTGCCTCCGCAGCCTGCCTCGGCAGCCTGGCTGGGCAGCTGAGTCCTCGTTTTGGTTGCTTGGTTCGGCCCTGCCGCCTTGGCTGGCTCGACGCGGGTGTAGCTCAATGGTAGAGCAATAGCCTTCCAAGCTAAAGACGAGGGTTCGATTCCCTCTACCCGCTTTTCGTCGTCCGCAACGCAAAACCGCTGACAAAACAATTCACTCCACACATTCAAAAGCCAATCCCCCATACATCGGAATTCCACAACTTAATGGCCTCGACAACAGGTCGCACTCGCTGCTGTAGCTCAGTTGGTAGAGCGCGTCCTTGGTAAGGACGAGGTCATGGGTTCAAATCCCATCAGCAGCTTCTGTTCAATACTTTCGTTTGATTCATGTTCACCGCAAACGCATTCATAGCAGCACAATTCAATCCGTTCGGTTTGTTTCCGATCGGAAAACAAGGGTTTTAGAAATTTGAAGCAGGCCGTGGGGTCTGCACACAAGAGAGGAAGACCGAGGGAAAAAGCATGGCAAAGGATATGTTCACGCGGTCCAAGCCGCACGTTAACGTCGGCACGATTGGACACATTGATCATGGCAAGACCACGCTCACCGGAGCCATTGTTGCCGTGCAGGCAGCGAAGAATTTGGCTGTCGCCAAGAGCTACGCTGAAATCGCCAAAGGTGGCACGGTTCGAGACGAAACAAAAACCGTTACGATCGCCGTTAGCCATGTGGAATACGAGTCGGACAAGCGTCACTATGCCCACATTGACTGCCCGGGGCATGCCGATTTTATTAAGAATATGATCACGGGTGCCGCCCAGATGGACGGTGCGATTCTTGTGGTCAGCGCAGCCGACGGACCAATGCCCCAGACGCGCGAGCACATTCTGCTTGCCCGCCAGGTGGGCGTGCCGGCACTTGTTGTGTTTCTGAATAAGGTCGATCTCGTGGATGATTCGGAGTTGCTCGACTTGGTCGAGATGGAAATTCGCGAACTGCTCACGAAGTATGGCTTTCCTGGAGACGATGTGCCGATCATTCGGGGTGCCGGCAAACCGGCCTACGACAACCCGAAGGATCCCGCTGCAAACAAGTGCATCGCCGATCTGCTCGCTGCAGTGGATGCCTACATTCCCGAACCAGTTCGCGAACTCGACAAGCCATTCTTGATGGCCATCGAAGACGTGTTCTCGATCGAGGGCCGTGGCACCGTTGCCACGGGGCGAATCGAGCGGGGCATGGTGAAGGTGGGCGACGAAGTCGAAATCGTCGGACTGCACGAGAAGTCCGAGAAAACGACGTGCACCGGCGTCGAGATGTTCAAGAAGGTGCTCGACAGCGGACAGGCCGGCGACAACGTCGGGTGCCTTCTGCGTGGCATCGCCCGCGACGCCATCGAGCGTGGGCAAGTCTTGGCCAAGCCAGGCTCGATCAAGCCCCACAAGAAGTTTGAGTGCGAGGTGTATGTGCTGTCGAAAGAGGAGGGTGGTCGCCACACTCCGTTCTTCGCCGGCTACCGCCCGCAGTTCTACTTCCGTACCACTGACGTTACCGGCGCCACCAAGCTGCTTAGCGGCGTGGACATGGTCACGCCGGGCGACAACGTGAAGATGGAAGTGGAACTGATGGTGCCAATCGCCATGGATGATGGCGTGCGATTTGCCATTCGCGAAGGTGGCAAGACCGTCGGCTCAGGCGTTGTTACAAAGATTTTGGACTGAACAGAAGTTAGGACACAAGTAGGACACGATACAGTATTTCCATACGGGTAGAGGGGCCCCCTTTTAACTGGGGGCCCCACCACCACAGGGGCGTAGCTCAATTGGCAGAGCGCTGGTCTCCAAAACCAGAGGTTGCGAGTTCAATTCCCGCCGCCCCTGCCAGCATAGTTGTTACAAGCACCGCAGCGAGAGTGAAGATCAGTGCGTGAAAATCAAACCAATACCGGAACACTGTGGCACGAACTGCTCAGTTTCTCGGTCTACAAGCCGCATCAGGGCCGTGTAACGCGTCAGGCCACGTTCGCTGCTCTAGCGATCACGCTGGCTATCGGCGTGTGGCGACTGGCGCAGGTGCTACCATTGTGGCTCTCGAGCGGCACGGCGCTTTCGCAAAGCGTACCGGCGGTGGATATTGGTGTCGTGCGGTTTCTTGTACCGGGGTTGCTGCTGGCCGTTGGGCTCTGGATGATTTTTCGCCTCGTCAATATGTCCCGCTTTGCCGATTTTTTAATCGCTGTCGAAACAGAGATGACGAAGGTATCATGGCCGACCGGGGGCGAGGTGGCCCGCAGTTCAGTCGTGATCATTTTCTTGATTTTTGCATTGGCCGCAATTCTAGCGGCGTATGATCTTTTCTGGTGGTTCGTGCTCCGCTCGATCCAAGGATTTAGCTGAGCCTTTTAGACATTCAATACCCATGAATAGCATGAACAGCATGAACGGCACGAATGGTGTGAACGACGAAGCAGTCGAAGCCCTGCAGGCAGAAACTGCGCAGAACCTGCACGCTGCAATACACGCCGAACCCGTAAAGCAGGTGGCTGACGAAGAAGAGGACGACGGCACTCCGGCGGAACTCGCCGATCCGTTTGGCGGCAGCGAAAATGCAAAACCTGTCTTGGTCCCCGGAGAAGACGCGGAAGCCGATGGCGTGCAGTCGCCGCTCGGTGAGAAACAGTGGTACATCCTCAAGGTGCAGAGCAACCGCGAAGACTCCATCCGCGAAACGCTCTTGCGACGCATTTCGATTCAGGGAATCGATCGATACTTTGGGGAAGTCATTGTGCCCAAGGAGCAGGTGACCGAGTTTAAAAGTGGCAAAAAACGGGTTATTTCACGCAAGCTCTACCCTGGATACTTGCTGGTGAACATGATCTTGAATGACGAGACGTGGTATCTCGTTCGGGAAACCGGCGGCATTGGCGACTTCACTGGCACGGCGGGGCGACCCAGTCCGATGCAGGCACAAGACGTTGCTAAGTTGCTCCGAAAGACCGAAGAGAAGGCCGACGAGGCGCCGCGTCTCAAGATTCAGTTCAAAAAAGGCGATCGCGTGAAGATTACCGAAGGAACTTTCGAAAATTTCGAGGGCGAGGTAGACCAGATCGACGAGGCCAACGGCCGCGTAACGGTGATGCTCAGCATCTTTGGCCGTTCAACGCCGGTAGACATCGAGTATTGGCAGATCGAAACGGTGTAAGCTCAGTTTCTTTTGTATCTTGTCTTGCAGGGTTTTTCGCAGCATTCGGTATTCAGTTTTTTTCGCAGTTTCCCAATCGCACGTAGAAGGTTGAACGTATGGCAAAGCAGATGGTCGGACAGGCGAAGTTTCAGGTTCCCGGCGGGCAGGCCACCCCGGCGCCTCCAGTGGGCACATCGCTGGGTCGCTACGGCATCAATCTGGGGCAGTTCGTGCAACAGTTCAACGATCGCACGCGGGAGGCCGCAGGAATGCCGATTCCTGTGGTCGTCACTGTCTACAACGACCGTTCATTTGAATTCATTACCAAAAGCCCTCCGGCCGCCGCTCTCCTCAAGAAAGCAGCGGGGCTCGCCAAGGGATCCGGTGTGCCAAATAAGGAAAAAGTCGGGAAGGTTACTATTGCCCAACTCGACGAGATCGTGCGGCTCAAGTTGGCAGATTTAAATGCCCGTGATGGAGTGCACGCCCGCCGCATGATCGAGGGCACAGCCCGCAGCATGGGGCTCACTGTCGAAGGCTGATTTATGACTGCCTGCTGGCTTTTCGTTTTTCTCGAACCATTTTAACTTTACTCGCTCACTCTCCCCAAAGACCGTTTCCCCTTTTTCAGGACCTTTGAGTCCCTAGGACATACGCCGTGGCTCTTACCAAACGCATGCGGGCGATGCTCGCCAAGAAACCCGAGTCCGAAGCCCCCCTTCCCTTGGCCGAGGCCATGGCGGTGCTGAAAGGCTTTCCTCCAACCAAATTCGACCAAACGGTTGAGATTCACCTTCGGTTGGGCATTGACCCTAAGCAGGCCGATCAGATCATCCGCGGCTCGATTGTTTTGCCGCATGGCATTGGCAAGTCAAAACGCGTGGTTGTGTTTGCCCGAGGTAATTTGGCCGAGGATGCCAACGCGGCTGGCGCCGAACACGTAGGGTCCGACGACTTGGCCAAGAAGATCAAGGAGGGCTGGACCGATTTTGATGTATGCATCGCAGCCCCCGACATGATGGGGCTCGTTGGGCCGCTGGGCAAAGTGCTGGGTCCACGCGGTCTGATGCCCAGCCCGCGTGCAGGCACCGTCACGGCCGACATCACCAGAACAGTTCGCGAGTATAAGGCGGGGAAGGTGGAGTTTCGCAATGACCCCACAGGCATTGTTCACGCCGTTGTGGGCAAAGTGAGCTTCGAGGCCGCAAGCCTAATCGATAACGCGCGTGCGTTTATCGATCACATCGTATCGCTGCAGCCGTCGAGCGTTCGTGGACAGTTTGTGAAGAGCATCTCTATCTCCTGCACCATGACTCCAGGCGTGATGGTCGCTGCCTGAATAGGCTTCATGTTGGATTGTTTCCGTTCCGTACCAAAGTCATCTTTCTCTGCCACACTTTTTTAGAACCCACTGCACTCCAGAGCTATTCCCTCTATGAGCAAACTCATCAAGAACATGCTGGTAGACGACCTCAAGGGCCGTCTCAATAACGTTGGTGACGTGATTGTCGTCAGCCTCGGGAAGCTCAACGCTCAGAAGACCACGCAGCTTCGCCAGATGCTTCGCAAAAAGAAAATCCACCTGCAGTTGGTCAAGAACAGCCTCATACGCAGGGCCACGCTCGACACGCCGCTGGCTCCTGCCTTTGCCCAAACCGAAGGCATGCTGGCAATCGCGTGGGGTGGCGAGGATGTTGTGGATCTCGCCAAGGAACTGGATCGCCTCAGCGCCGTCAAAGATTTCGCGGGCTTCGAATTCCGAGCGGGTGCTTTGGATGGATCGCATCTCAATGCAACAGAAGTGCAGGCAGTTGCTAAGTGGCCGACTCGGAGCGAGCAACTCTCTATCATCTCGGGACAGATTCTGTCACTGGGCTCCATCCTTGCAGGCCAGATTGGCTCCGTTGGGGGGGTGCTAGCCGGGCAGATTTCGTCTCGGGTTGAGGATCTTGAAAAGATCGCAGGCGGAGCGGCTTCCGAGGCTGATCTTCCGGCTGTCTGACGCCGACTGGCGTCCCTGTCACGGGAATTTTGAAGCCGGGCTTCACTCGGCAACAGTTCATGGTATGACATTCGGTTCGCAGATTTTACAAACAGTTCAACAAACATTTATCAGGACGGCTGCATTCGCATCCGTCCTTACCTTGAAGGGAAAGGATCCGAGCGATGGCAACGGCTGAAGCAACGCGAGATTTCACTAAAGACACAAAGGATCTGGGCGACCGCATCGTCGGATTGACGCTCAAGGCTGCAAAAGAGCTCTCCGACTACCTCGATGAGGTTCATGGCATCAAGCCGGCAGCTGGCGGCGCAATGATGATGGCAGCCCCCGGTGGCGCGGCAGGCGGCGGTGAGGCCCCAGCCGAAAAGACCGAGTTCGATGTCATGTTGGACAGTTTTGGCGACAACAAGATCGGCGTAATCAAAGTGGTCCGTGCAGCCACTAGCTTGGGCCTAAAAGAGGCCAAGGATCTCGTCGAAAGCTGCCCTGCCAAGGTCAAGGAAGGAATCTCCAAGGCCGATGCCGAGAAGCTCAAGAAGGAGCTCGAAGAAGTCAACGCCAAGGTCTCGATCAAGTAAAAGCGCTCAAAACACGGGTTTGGTAGCCGGGAGCTTGGCCTTCCGGCTACCAAACGTTATAGTTTTGTTCGGTACAGTTTTTGCCTGCTCTGCCTTCGCAATCGCCGCTTCTCTTGTCACCGTTGCCCATCCCACCCCTATTGTTGTGCTGACGATCCGAATTAGGAAAGAAATTTTCCGATGGGGATCGTTTTTTTGTCTGCCCGTCTGCCTTTTTTGTGCCGATTTTTTGTGGGTTCAGCGCAGCCGTCTCCAGGGCTGTGGTCAGCCTGCGATTTGACCTTCTCACAAGACTCTCTCCAGGAGCTTTCTGTCAATGGCAACTCCCGCCGTACGCCGACTCCAGCCCACCGAAATCCGCCACTTCGGCAGCCGTCGCGCCAGCCATGCAATTCCTGATCTGACCGAAATCCAAACTCGCTTTTACGATCGTTTTCTGCAGTACGACACTGCATCTACGAAGCGAAAAGACGAGGGCATCGAGGGCGTGTTGCGGGAAATCTTTCCGGTTGAAAGCTACGACAAGACGGTCAAGTTGGAATACCTTCGATACGAACTTGGCAAGCCTCGCTACGATCCAGATGAGTGCCGGCAGTTACGATTGACGTACGGCCGACCCCTCCGTGTTTTGATGCGACTCACCCGCGAGCAACCGATCGAGGAAGAGGTCTACCTGGGTGACGTCCCGATCATGCTCGGTGGCGGCGAGTTCATCATTAACGGTGCCGAGCGAGTCGTGGTCAGCCAATTGCACCGCTCTCCTGGCATCGACTTTGTTGCCGACACCACCTCTGCCGATCGAAAGACATTCAACTGCCGCATTATTCCAGAGCGTGGTAGTTGGATCGAATTTAACGTTTCTAAAAAAGACACGCTTCAGGTACGGATCGATCAGAGTGGCAAGTTTTCTGCGCTCACTCTGTTGCGTGCCATGGATCCTAAATACTCTCGGGATGCCGCGATCCTCAAGCTTTTTTACAAGAGTTCTATTGAGAAGGTGTCTGGCTCACGAAGCGTGCCCAAGCTAGAGGGTAAGATCGCTGTAGACGACATCGTCTACCCGAAGGGAAGCGAGCGGGCCGGTGAGATTCTGGTCGACGCCGGCTGCAAGATCACTCACGACATGGCCGAGCTCATCTGCACATCTGGCCTGCAGGCCGTCGAGTTGATGCAGGAGCAGAAGGTGCCCTTGATCATGAACAGCCTGCGCGAGGATGCAGACGAATCGAAGAAACGCACCAACGTCGCCCCCAGCCACGAAGACGCGCTGGTGCGAATCTACCAGCGGCTTCGACCGGGCAATCCTGCCGCTCTCGATAAAGCCCGAACGCTCTTTGATGAAAAATTCAAAGACACAAACCGCTACCGCCTCGGCCGGGTTGGCCGGTTCCGCATTAATCGCAAACTGGGCCTTGCGGTGCCCGAGACAGAGATGACGCTCCGCCCCGACGACCTGATCGCTGCCATTCGCTACATGCTGCAACTGAGCGAGGGCGAGGGCGAGGTTGAGGTGGACGACATCGATCACTTGGGCAATCGCCGCCTGCGCACGATCGATGAACTCGCCAGCGATGAACTCCGCAAGGGCTTCCTTAAACTGCGACGCACCGTGCAGGAAAGAATGAGCCTCAAGGATGTGGCCGAAATGTCGCCCCGCTCACTCATTAATCCCAAGAGCATTTCTGCGGCTATCGAATATTTCTTCGGGCGTGGCGAGTTGTCGCAAGTCGTCGATCAAACCAATCCGCTCTCTATGCTCACGCACGAGCGGCGACTGTCGGCTCTTGGCCCAGGCGGGCTCAACCGCAAGCGAGCCGGTTTTGAAGTGCGCGACGTGCACATTTCTCACTACGGCCGGATCTGTCCGATCGAAACGCCGGAAGGAACAAACATCGGACTCATCTCGAGTCTCGCCATTTACTCCGGCGTCGACTCCTATGGTTTTCTTGTCACGCCGTATCGCAAGGTATCGAAGTGCAAGCTCACGGACGACGTGGTGTGGCTGCGTGCCGACGAAGAGCACGAAGCACATCTGGCCTCGGCCGATGCCTCGGTGATTGATGGCAAGCTCCAGGGCGAGTCGATCATCGCCCGCTACCGCGGCGATTTCGTGCTCGTGCCGGCAGATGCCATTCAGTACATCGACGTGGCCCCAAGCCAAATGGTTGGCGTTTCAGCAGGCTTAATTCCGTTCCTTGAACACGACGATGCCAATCGAGCGTTGATGGGCTCCAACATGCAGCGACAAGCTGTGCCGCTGTTGATCACTGAGCCTCCAATCGTTGCCACCGGCATGGAGCGAGACGTAGCTGTGAACTCTGGGCTTATCGTCCGAGCGGCGAGAAAAGGCGTTGTCGGCTACCTCGACGCCGAGCGGATTGAAATCAACGTGTCGAGCGGCTCCGGCGGAACCGACATCTACAAGATGCGAAAGTTTGTGGGCCTCAACGAGCGAACGTGCCAGAATCAGAAGCCGATCGTTTCCCTCGGCCAGAAGGTCGAAAAGGGGGATGTGCTTGCTGATGGTGCTGCCACCTACAAGGGCGAGTTGGCCCTCGGCCGCAATGTACTTGTGGGCTTTATGGCGTGGGATGGATTTAACTTTGAAGACGCCATCATCATCAGCGAAGAGCTCGTGGAGGAGGATGTCTACACCTCCATTCACATCGAGGAATACGACATTGAGATCCGCGACACAAAACTCGGCCGCGAAGAGTTTACTCGCGACATTCCAAACGTCGGCGAACGTGCCCTGCACAATCTCGACGAGGGGGGCATTGTCCGGATCGGCACGTACGTTCGCTCGGGCGACATCTTGGTCGGAAAGGTTTCGCCCAAGAGCAAAACCGAACTAACGCCAGAGGAGAAATTGCTTCACGCGATCTTCGGCCGTGCTGGCGAAGATGTTAAGAACGATTCGCTTGAGGTTCCGTCCGGTGTCGAGGGGATCGTAACTGCCACCGAGAAGTTTTCTCGCCGCATGAGTCTTTCCGAAGAGGAACGCCAAGAGTTTGAAAAGCAACTCAAGGAAACCGAAAACGAAGGAAACCTTCGCGTCGCCGAAGCGTTTGGAGCGATGGCCGCTGAGATCGAGAAAGTTCTCCAGAAGCCTTTGACGGCAGCAGACGGCAGTCCACTAGTGCGAGACCAAGACCACAAGGTGGTAGCCGATCGCGCCGCAGCCTTTCATTTGGAGCACCTCGATGTTCGTTCGCCGCAGCGCAAAACGGACATTGAAAAGATCTACAAAACCATGTGGCCGGCCGTAGACGAGGCTATTGATGCCCGTGAACGCAGCCTTAATAGCATGAAGCGTGGAGATGAACTGCGGCCGGGCGTGCTGCAGATGGTAAAGGTTTATGTGGCTGCCAAACGCGCGATTTCCGTGGGTGACAAGATGGCTGGTCGCCACGGCAATAAGGGTGTGATTGCAAAAATCTTGCCTAAGGAAGACATGCCATTCTTGGCCGATGGCACGCCTGTTCAGATTCTGCTTAATCCGTTGGGCGTTCCGAGTCGTATGAACGTGGGACAAATTCTCGAAACCCACCTTGGTTGGGCCGGGAAACTGCTGGGTTTTCAAGCCATCACGCCTGTATTCGATGGTGCCAACGAGGGGGAAATCAATGCCCTGCTCGTGCAGGCTGGCCTGCCGAGCCACGGTAAAACGCAACTCTATGACGGCCGCACGGGCGAACGACTGGAGCAGGAAACGACTGTTGGCTACATCTACATGCTCAAGTTGCATCATCTTGTCGATGACAAGGTGCACGCCCGCTCGACAGGCCCCTACTCGCTCATCACGCAGCAGCCGCTCGGCGGCAAAGCACGTTTTGGCGGCCAGCGTTTTGGCGAGATGGAAGTGTGGGCGTTAGAAGCCTACGGCGCTGCATACACCCTTCAGGAGTTGCTCACCGTTAAGAGCGATGACGTAGAAGGTCGAACCAAGATCTACGAAAGCATGGTAAAGGGTGAGAACACGCTCGAGGCAGGCACACCGGCGAGTTTCGACGTGCTCACTAACGAGATCCGTGGACTGGCCCTCAATATGTCGCTTGAGAAGCGTCGTGTCTGACGCAATCTAGTAGGGCCCTGCACG
>CAIRDU010000191.1 GCA_903877395.1 uncultured Planctomycetaceae bacterium | reverse complement strand
GCCCGCCGCCGCGATCAGCAGTCGCTCTGTTCCAGGGGAGAAAAATCATCGTGAGCGAGGTGACAGCCTCGGGTCGGTCGGTGAGGAAGCAGCGCAGTCGCCAGCGAAGAGCGCCTCCGCTTGGGCACGGAGATCACCCACTGGCGAACGGGCCGGAGGAAACTCTTCAGTATTATTCGTGCGAAGTCGCGCTCGCCACATGACCCCGAGCGCTGGGGAGCGCTCGGTCTCAACCCCGATGCGAGCGAGGGAATGGTCTGCCCAGCGGTCGTCGAGTTGCCTTCTGCCGAGTGCGAGATCGTGCTGAACTCCGATGCCGCCCGATCAATGCGCGTGGAGATCACTGACGAGCATCATCATCATCATCCACTCGCCGATTTTTCCGGCCCCAACAGCGGCACACTCGACACCGACGGTGGCCTCAACTGCATCGTCAAATGGGAGCAAGAATCACTTGCTTCACTCGGCGGAAAGAAAGTGCGGCTGCGTATACACTTGAGACAACAGGACAAAAACGTGCCGCGACTGTTCGCCATCGCGGTCAAATCAAAAGTTTGATTTGCGTGTTTGTGTCTTCAGAAGAACCAGGAATGAAGGAATCTCAGTATGCCCCGATATCAATTTCCGGCTCTGTTGCAAACTTCGTCTGTCTGGTCGGTGTTGGCGCTCGTGTGCATCCTTCATGTTTTCTGGAGCAACTCGGCGAATGCTGACGAGACTCGCGAAATTCAGGTGAGGCAGACTTCGGACAACGTGCGCTACGGTCTCATCGGCGAGGTTCCGAGCGGAAACGTTCCGGCACCAACGTTGTTCGTGTTTGCCCACGGGATTGAGGATATGCGGCGGCAACTGGTGTATTCCGAAGTCTCCGTCATTCTGGCGAAACAAGGCTGGATCAGCGTAGTGGTCGATCCACCATGCCACGGTGAAGACGTTCGAGCCGGCGAGCCCCCGCAACTCGACGGCTGGCGCCATCGTATCGAGCATGAGGACGATTTTATTTCTGCTTTCAACGCAAAAGCTCGTTCCGTGCTGGACGTGCTCATCAAAGACGGCGTCACCGACCCGGAACGAGTGGCCGTCTGCGGCACGTCGCGAGGCGGTTTTTTGGCGTACCATTTTGCCGCTTCCGACCCTCGCATCAAAGCCGCTTGTGGGATTTCGCCCGTCACCAGACTCACCGCCCTGCGTGAATTCTCGACGACCAGTCAGCTTGAGAAAGCCGAACAATTGGCTGTCGCGCGACTGGCGTCAAAACTCGCGGGCCGGGCAATCTGGCTGAGCATCGGCAACAACGACGAACGCGTAAACACAGACGACGCCATCGCCTTCACGCGCGCGGTCGTGCGTGCGGCGGCACAACCTGACAAGCCCAATGCCGTGATCCCCGTCACCCTTTTGGTCGCTCCCTCGCAAGGCCACTCCAAAATTGATCAGGCTCACGAGTTGCTCGCGACCTGGCTGATCAACCGGTTCCCCGGTGCGACAAAGTAGTACCAGAGTGGTCCGAAGGTCCACTGGAACTCTCCACAACTGTCCACAAATTTTTTAACACAGCCGTGGTTCAACATGCCGATTTCTATCAACAATTTTCTCGGCCTACGATCAGCAGATCTGGGACGAAGAACTTCAGGACTTTGTCCCGGATCGCGTCTTCGATGTGACCTGCCCCCTTTTAACGGCACCACTCCCAGAGAGAGATT
>CAIRDU010000190.1 GCA_903877395.1 uncultured Planctomycetaceae bacterium | reverse complement strand
GAGCCCGAATCGAACACCAATCGCTCATCGCAGAAACCAACGCATGCCAGCGTGTCTGCGAGGTGCGTGGCGCCGTTGAGCGTGATGATAACAGCCGAGATCGGGAGCGGGGCAGACATCATGGCCCCTGGCCGTCGGGCATTCTGGAATCGAGCATCGTGGCATTCGACAGATCATCCGCGTTCTCCTCCGGCATGCTGATGGGTTGAGCGTCTCCGGCGATTTTCAGTGGAAACTCGAGCACAAACGTGCTCCCCTGGCCCCGCTGGCTCGTGGCCCGGATATCACCACCGTGTTCTCGCAGAATCTTGCGGCTTACTGTCAGCCCAAGGCCTGTGCCTCGCGATCCCTTCGTCGACACAAAGAGATTAAAAATATCGTTCAGCATTTCGGGGCTCATCCCCTCGCCGTTATCGCTCACGATGATCCGAACCCACCCAGCGGCGTGGTCGCATTCGAGGAGAATCTGCACTTCGGCATCGGGCTTGTTCTCGACGGCATCCATCGCATTAGTGACAACGTTGAGTACGGCCCGCGAGAGCGCTTCTGGATCGAACACGAGCCTCGGGAGATCAGCCGGAGGTTGCCAGCGAATCGTGGTATGCATTTCGGTGGCACGCTGTTGCACCGTTTCGACAATATCGGCAATAAGTGCAACTAAATCAGAAGGAACGGGATCGGGCTCCCGTTCCTTGCTAAACGAGAGCATGTCCATCACCAGCGACGATATTTTATTTTGGTTGCGAGCAACAATATCCCAGCCTTTACGCAGCACAGCAGTGTCGTCGTTTTCCAGCCCCATCTCCACTAAATAGCTGCCACCACGAATGCCCTGCAGGATGTTTTTAATGTGGTGGGAAAGGGTGGCAATCGTTTGGCCGACAGCCGCCAGCCGCTCCGACTGCACCATTGCCGAGTAGTAGGTGGTGTCTTCGACGGCCAACGCCGCCTGATAGCCAATCGCAATCATCAGTTTAAGATGTTCGTCAGTAAATCGTCTCTGTCCCGATTCGATCACTTCTGAGAGCGGCACGTTGGTGTCGACGTAGAGCACGCCCACCGTGCCATAGCGTCCCTGAAGCGGTACGCAGATCGCTTCGCGTACGCCCGTCCGCAAGACGCTGTTGCCGGAACTGAAGCGATCATCGTCTTGGGCATCGCTCGTGAGCACGCCCTCGCGTCGATCGAGCACGTAGTCGAGGATCGTGCGGCTGATCGCCAAGGAAGTTGCGCCTCCTGGCTGGCGGTCACGCCGGGCCTTAATGTGGAGTTGCCGGGTCTCGGGATTGAGCAGCATGATGCATCCGCGATCGGCCTCGATCCATTCAAAAACGAGTTGCAGGACGCGGCCGAGTAACTCGTCGATGTCGAGCGTGTGGCTGACGGCCAGCGATGTGCGATACATAACTTGCAGATTGCTGCGGGCTCTGGCGAGCCAACGGTTTTGCGTGTCGTCGGGCAATATGTCGCCCATCTCGGCATCGTCATCGCGTAGGGTGCGCACAATGCGAGAGCCATCGGCGCTGCTGGTGGGTGGTACGATATCAACTAGGCTGATCGAGGGTTCATCTGCGCGGTCTTTGGAGTAGACGAAAACAGTGCGTCCGATCTGGATCTGGTCGCCGGTGGTGAGTTCGGCGCGTTCGATCTTGCGATTGTTGAGGAATGTGCCGTTGCTGCTTTTCAGGTCGCCCACGACAAAGGTGTCGCCGACTCGTCGAATTTCTGCATGCCTGCGTGAAACCTCGTTGTCTTCCACTTGCACGAAGTTGCCAGGTTCGCGGCCAATGCTCATGGCTGCAGTGCTGGCGGTGAGGTCGTAGCGGACCCCTTTATTTCGACCTTGAATAACAAACAGGGACGGCACGGGGGAAAAACTCCTGTGGGCAGCCGAAAGCCTGTGCAAATCGGCCAGCCCAAATTCTGTCATAGACAATGCTGATCGGGAAGCGGCGGCTCGGATAGAATACGCCAGAAGCTCGAAAGAGCGATCTGGCGGGCGTGTTTTGGCCTGTTAGGCTCCGAGTGGAGCAGATTTGTGATGATTGAACCAGCGAGGAGTGTATGACTAACCGAGTTGTGTTACCACCGCGGAAGGCTTCTGTATCTGTGCGTATTGATTTTATTCTGCCACGTGGAGGCATGGTTCTTGCCCCTGCCGTGCTCTTGTGTGTGATGACGATGGGCCATGTGTTCGTAACACAAGCCCCTGCTGTGGAGCCTGTGCCACTCTTCGATAAGCATGACTTGCAGGGCCGTCTGCGAAAGGAAGTTGAGTGGCTGGCTTCGCCTGATCGCGAAGGGAGAGGCCCAGGCACTCGTGGAATGAATGAGGCAGCCGATTGGATTGCCGAACAGCTTTCAATGGCGGGGCTGACCACAGAGTTCGGCGGCAAGGGACCATTCCAGACTTTTTCCATGACGCTTGAGGCCAAGCAAGGGCCCGCCGCACGAAACATTGCCGAATTGATCGGACCACCCCGCGCGGATGGATCTGCTCGTATTCAGTCGCTTGAACTCGGCAAGGATTTCACGCCGTTGGCTGCCGGCGGCTCGGGAGAATTTGATCTCCCGCTGGTGTTTGCTGGCTATGGGATCACCGCACCGGCGGAACAATACGACGACTACGCGCCGCTGATCAACACCTCGGTCGAAAGTGTCGCATCGGTCAACAAGCACGCCAACAAAGGGGCGGCAGCTATTCTGCTTCGACAGGAGCCTCAGAAAGATAATCCGCACAGTGTGTTCGATGGCAATCAGGCATCGCAATACGCCGCGCTATCCAGGAAAGTGGCGAATGCCTCGGAGCATGAGGTGGGCGGAATCGTTTTTTGCAATGATGCCTCCGATTCAGAAAATGCGCTCATGTCATTCAGCCGTGCTGGAGACGGTTCTGACAGCCGTAAAATGCCGATTCTTCAAGTGAGCCGCGAGGTGATCAACGGCCTCATGAGCGAAAGTCTGGGCAAAGATCTCGCAACAATTGAAAAAGCAATCGATGAGACGTTCGAACCGCAGAGCGCCCCATTGAATGGGTGGCGGATTCGAGGCCGCGTGGCAATTGATCGCGTGGAGTCGGAAACAAAAAATGTACTGGCGATGCTGCCCGGCACTGGCATGGGTGGCCGCGCGGCAGACGGCAGGGCAGCGGAAGCGACGCAGGCGGCCCTCTCTGGGATAGCACCCGAAGTTGTTGTGCTCGGCGCGCATTACGATCACCTTGGTTACGGTGGAGTGCATTCGGCGGCTCCCGGCGAGAAAACGGTGCACCACGGTGCCGACGATAACGCGAGTGGCGTGGCCATGCTCGTGGAAGTGGCAAGGCTTTTGGCGCACGAGGGACCGTTTCCTCGCAGCGTGCTTTTTGTGGCATTTTCTGGCGAGGAGCGTGGGTTGCTAGGCAGTGCGCATTACACAGCCAATGCCGCAGCGCCGCTGGCCAACACCGTTGCGATGGTGAATCTTGATATGGTAGGTCGCCTCGAAGACAACAAGATTATCGTCCACGGCACCGGTACAGGTAGTGGACTCGATGCGATGGTCGATCGACTCGTTGGCACCCATGCCTTTGACGTGGCCAAGGAGTCAGGCGGCTTTGGTCCAAGTGATCATTCGAGCTTTTACGCGAAGCAAATCCCAGTCTTGCACATCTTCACCGGATCGCACTCCGACTACCATCGTCCCACAGACACCGCCGACAAGATCAGCTACGAAGGCATGGCTCGAATCACGCATCTTGTGGCTGATGCTGTGCGTGAGTTGGCGACGGCTCCCGCGAGGCCCCAATACATTGAGGTGGCATCCAAGATGTTTGCTGGAGGGGGCGGTGATCGGCCCTACTTCGGCAGCATTCCCGATTTTGGAAAGCCTGGTAACGGCTATGCCATTACAGGGGTAACGAAAGACTCGCCTGCCGCACGTGGCGGTCTTGTAGGGGGCGACAGAATCGTGCGAATCGGGGAAAGTGCTGTCACGGGTCTCGAGGATTTCGACAGCGCGCTGCGGAAGCACAAGGGCGGCCAGACAGTGCCCGTTATCGTCCTGAGAGACGGCGTGGAAGTTTCGCTAGATGTCGTTTTGGGGCCGCCTCGGTGAGGGTGCCCAGAGCGACGCACATGGGTGCGTAGTCACGCCGCCAGCTTTCCGTCCGGTCACCCACGGGCCACATTTTCGCCTGTATTTTTGGCCTTGAGTTGCTCATTGCCACCTGACATGATCCCGCCCGCTTCGGATTCCCGTCGTGGCCACGGATGGCTGCTGCCGCGTTTTTTACGCCCGGATTACTCAGGGCAAGTCAAATAAGCTAAGGAGTGCATTGTGAAGTCGCGAAATATGCGGTGGCAGCGGGCGAGTCTTCTGTGCGTGGCTGTGGTTGCCATGCTGGAAATCGGTCAACTCTCGGCGGTTGCTCAGGCGCCAGCGACGCCCGCTTCGCAGTCAGGGCCTGCAAACCATGTGGCCGTTATCGATGTGGGCTACGTCTTTAAAAATCACTCCCGCTTCAAAGTAGCGATGGACAAGATGAAGGATGAGGTCATGGCGGCCGAGAATGGGCTCAAGTCCGAGAGAGATCGCATCAACAGCGTGATGGAGCAAATCAAGGGTTTCAACGTCGGTACGCCTGAATACAAAAAGCTTGAGTCCGAGATAGCCAAGGCGCAGGGCGATTTCAACGTCAACGCTCAGCTGCAAAAGAAAGACTTCATGGAGCGCGAAGCAAAGGTTTACCTTCAAGTCTACACAGAGATCGAAAAGGCTGTCGAGCAGTTCGCGCGAGAGCATCGCATCGCCATCGTGCACCGTTTCGATGGAGAGCCCGTGGAGACTGGCGATCGCAATCAGATCCTGCGAGGTATCACGAAGCCGATTGTCTATCTGGAGCCGGGCATCGACATTACCCCGGACATCCTCAAGATGCTCAATGGCTCCGCCGTTGCCGCTGGAGCTGCTGTTTCACCCCCCCGTACTCGATAGTGTGCTGCGACTGTCCCGTGAGCGGCCGCGGTTGTGGCCTTTTATAGATATGCTCCACACCCAATGCTTCCGGTCGCAGCGGACGCTCCGTCGGCCGGCGGTTGTCTCCGGCTTCGGTTATTGGAGCGGCCAGGAGATTCGGGTGGAACTGGAGCCCGCATCTGCTGGTACGGGAGTGGTGTTCGTGCGGGCCGACATTGATCCGCCGGTCAGAATCGCGGCGACTGTCGAGAATCGGATTGAAGCATCCAGCCGCACCAATCTCGCTGTTGCTGGAGGTCGCGTTCAAATGGTGGAGCATCTCTTGAGCGCATTGGCAGGCATAGGGATCGACTGCTGCCTGGTGCGAGTCAATGGCGAGGAGTTACCAGGTATGGATGGTTCGTCGCAGGCATTCGTAGAAGCAATTGATGCTGCCGGCGTGGAGGATCTGGGCGCGCCCTTGGAACCGCTTGTCGTAACGGAACCCGTGCGGGTTGGCGATAACGAATCGTGGATCGAGGCAATGCCACCACATTTCCCAGGGTTGTCAATCGAGTATGTGTTGGATTACGGACCGGGACCAATCGGTCGGCAGGAGTTGTCGTTGCGAGTGACGCCCCAGACATATCGCGACGAGTTGGCCCAAGCCAGAACGTTTATCTCTGTCGAAGACGCCGAGCGGATGCGAGCCGATGGGCGCGGGCTTTCTGTTTCGCCTCGGGATCTGCTTGTGTTTGGGCCAGATGGGCCTGTAGGCAATCGGTTGCGGTGGCCTGATGAGTGTGTACGGCACAAAGTGCTGGACGCCGTTGGCGATCTGGCGCTGGCTGGCCGTCCATTGCACTCGCATGTGCGGGCCTGTCGCAGTGGTCACAGGCTCAATGCCAAGTTGGTGGGTCGGTTACTGGCGATGTGGTCGGAGCGTCGCGTGCGTGTGTCTGTCTAGTTAATGGGCAGGAATCGCGTTTGGGAATATCAGTGGAGTCTGTGGTATGCCAGGAATGCACGACGAATCACCGCGACAAGTTCACTCATTTCGGGGTGCAGATGCCGTCATTGCGCCATCGGCCATCGTAGAACCGGGTGCACGGATCGCAGAAGATGTGAGGATCGGTCCTTTCTGCGTGGTATCCAGCCGAGCAGTGATTGGCCGGGGCACAGTGCTTGAAAACAACGTCACGATCATGGGAGACGTGGTTATCGGCGAACGCAATCGACTTTTCCCCAATTGCGTGATCGGAGCCGAACCGCAGGACATCAGCTATGAGGGCACTCGCACTCGCGTTGTGATTGGCGATGACAATATTATTCGCGAGGGGGTCACGATCAACCGTGCCTCCGAGAAGGAAGGCGGCCAGACCACTGTCGGCAGTTCAAATTTTCTGATGGCCTGCTGCCACGTGGCGCACGACTGCCAGGTGGGCGACCGGGTCATCTTGGCCAATGGCACGCTCCTCGGCGGGCATGTTCGCGTGCACTCGAACGCCTCGCTATCGGGGGGTGTTGCCGTGCATCACTGGGCCACGATTGGTGGATGGTCGTTTGTTGCTGGGCTTTCTCGAGTGTTGCACGATGTGCCACCGTTCATGCTTTGCGAGGGCCTTCCGGCTCGGCCGCGGTGCATCAATGTTGTGGCACTCAAACGCAGCGGATTTTCGCAGGAATCGATCGAGGCGATTGCCGAGGCGCATCGCTTGCTCTACCGCGCGAAGGTTGGGCAGGAGCAAGCAAGGGAAGTTTTGCGGTCGCAGGGGATGCTTCTGCCGCACGTCAACGAGTTGCTCACATTTTTTTCCCATCAGCAGGAAGGGCGGCATGGGCGCGCCCGCGAACGCCGGAGAGCCGCATGACTCAAATTAGAAATCAAACTACGAATCGAACCAAAGTGGCTGTGATTGGATGTGGGCACCTCGGCACAATCCATGCGAGGCTTTTGGCCGCGAGGGAGGATGTCGAACTCGTGGCGGTCGTCGATCCATCGGCCGCCTCGCGAGACCGGGTGGCGCAGGCTCACGGGTGCAAGGCGTTAGCCGAGCCGTGCGAGTTGGTTGGCCTCGTGGCGGCGGCGATCGTGGCTGCGCCCACAGGTTTGCATGCGGCAGTGTCGCTGCCGTTGCTTGAGGCGGGGCTCGATCTGCTTGTCGAAAAGCCGATTGCCGCAAGCGTCGAAGATGCCCGCGCGATTGTTGCGATGGCCAGACGCCACGCTCGTGTGGTTGCGGTTGGCCACGTAGAGCGGTTTAATCCGGCCTGGCAGTTGGCTGTGGCACGGGCTGGTCGCGTCGTGTCGCTAGAATCTGCGAGGCTGGCGCCCTTTTCATTTCGTTCGATGGATGTCGGGGTCGTCCACGATCTCATGATTCACGACATCGATTTGGTGCTCTCGCTGAATCCAGGGCGATTAGACCACGTGGATGCCCACGGTCTTGTTGCCACCGGTGGCCACGAAGACGCCGTGCGAGCGAGGCTCATCTTTTCATCCGGGCTCGTGGCGGACCTATCGGCATCCCGGATCCATCCGACGATGGAGCGGAGGATTACGCTATGGTCGAGCGATGCGATCATTGCAGTCGACTTCAACGCGAAGTCGGTTGAAGTGGTTGCTCCGTCTGATGCGGTTCGCAGCGGAAGTTTTGTTGCCGCCGATGCACCGATGGGTCAGCGTGCGGGCCTCAAGGAAACATTCTTCGAGTCGATCCTGCCTCGTCAGGCACTGCTGGTGCCAGAAGCCAACGCGATCGTGTGCGAGCACGACGATTTTCTGGCTGCTATCCGGCTGGGCCGTGCGCCCATGGTGTCGGCAGCGGCTGGTGCCGCTGCGCTGGAGATCGCCAACCGAGTGATCGATACGCTGGTGTGTACCCGCTTAGGAGCGGAGGCCGGCTGCTCAACGGTGCCGATTGCTGCCCGTGAGGTGCCAGCGTTTGCGTACCGCAAAACCGCTTGAGTTTACCCCCTCTGCCCAACCCGCATCTCTGGCCGCCAGCAGGCGAGTGGGTGCAAGTGTGTGCCGATACTTAGGGGGGTTCAATCGTGCATGGCACACTTTCGATGGGTTGGTTTGAAGCGAGACACCATGGTATTGACGAAGAGGATCGCAATCTTTGTTGGCCTGGCGGCCACGTGCGTCAGTGCGTGCGAGCAGCCGTCGCAGGCACTGACATCGACCAAGGCGGCAGAAGCCAGAAGCCAGTGTGTTTTTGAGGGGCTTGATTTGGGCGACTTTGCAGAGGCCTTTTCACTCGCATCATCACTGCACCCCCGCGACCTAGAAGCGATTCCAAATCCGAGGCCGCCTGGACTGGTGGTGAAAGGCCCCATGCTTCCGGAGCAGTCACAGCAACTGTTGTCGGCCGAGGTTCGCAACCGAATCGATGGAATTGATCTGAGCGCGGGCATGCAGGCCGACCCAACTTCGATCCGCGATGGCCCAGCCAAATGGGTCGGCGGCTTGGGACTGTCGGCAGATTCTGAGGCGGGCCGCGACGCATTAGAGGTGCGGACATCGCTGGGGCAGAATAACACGTGGGGGTTGCTTGCCTTGGAGATTGGCCCGCGGGTAGAGCGACGGCTGCCAGGAGGCATTCTCTTTTTCATGGATGCCAAGGCAGAAGCAACATCGCTTTTTGTGCCGCAGGGCGCCACGTCCTCGTTGCCTGGCGTGGCACCAGATGGCTTGAGCCTGATCGGACTGGCTGGACGCACGGGCCTTTTGCGATAGCAAGAGGTTTGCCGAGCGTGCGAGGCAAAACGTGGCGGCCACTTTTTACCAACGATTACGCCAGGTCGCGGTCTTGAAAAAGGATCAGCGCTACGAGCAGTGCGACCGTGGAATAGAGTCCGGCATAGAGCGCGGCCCAGCCCAAATAGCTCCACGGTACGGGCACTCCACCCACAACGGCCGCCTCGATCGTGAAATGTTCGAGTACTGGCAGGATCGTGGCAAAGAGTTGCCCTACAAATCGCACAATCGCAAACTTGCCCACACTCGACTGCACAATGAGTGGCACAAGATGCCCAAGGGCATAGACGGTGAAGCAGATGATCAGGTTGGGTACCATTCCTAGTCGCGTGGAGACGGCGAGACTCACTGCCGCTAAGAGAATTGTTTCCAAGAGCGACAGTACAAGCCCTGGCACAACCGTAATCATCTCGTCGGCGCAATCGCGCCAGAGCGGATCAACCTTGGCACCCTCGCGCGCGTCGTACACGACCTTGAGGCTCGTTGTCATCAGCAGCACACTGCCGAGAATCAAAAACACGAGCAGCGCCACAAGCACAAGCCCTGCAAACTTGCCGAGGATGAACTGCCGACGCGTGAGCGGTTTGGAGAGCACCGTAAGAGCGGTGCGGCCCTCGATTTCGTCTGCCACAGACACGCTGGCCGTCCAGACGACGACCAACAGCGCCAGCACTTTCACAAGCGTGAGGCCGCTGTCTTTGAGCATTTTTACGTCTTCGCCAAACGTGTTGTAGGGGATGACGATAAATGCCATGAGCAAAACGGCACCAACAATGATCGCGACTGCAAAAATCGGCTGGCCGATCGCCTCCTTGGTAGTGGCCGATGCCACCGCCGCAATGCGTCTCGGCACCAAACGAAAGAGCAAGTAGAGACCGGCGATGGAGACGAGCGTGACGGCAGTCCAGGGCAGGATAGCCGTCTGCGAAAACTCCGGGGCCAGTCTCGAGTGGATTGTAAGTCGCACCGGTTTGTCGGAGGAGTTGGTAGCCTCCAACTTGGCTTGCTGACCGAGGAAGGGATTCATCCTGCCCTCGCTTCGCTTCCACTGCCACGGGGTGGCAGCGGAAAGCTCAACGTCGGGTACCTTGACCAACGCAAAGCCCTCGATTGGCTGTTGCGTGCGTACGGTGAGCGGGGCATCGCTCTCCATTTCAATGGATTCAAGTTCCTGAGGCCGCAAGTCGAGCGGAATTTCCTGAAGCACAGTATGGGGGGCAATCTCGATGGATTTCTGAGCACCTTGAGCGGTCAGCAATCGAGCCAGCGAACGCCCTATGGATTCCAGCGGCACCAGTGGTGTCAGGGCTACGGCCAGCGCAGAAAGAGTGAGGAGCAGCCATGCCATGGGGCCGGCAAATCCATCGCGCAGACTCAGTCTGGCCTCGGCAGCTGCCCGGGGCGATACCACAAGTAAAGCGGCCCACACAACGAGGATCACGGCGATGGCAGCGATCGCCCCCATACCGATCAGCCAGACGGGCGGTAGGGCGATGAGCCAGCGATTAGCAAGGAGTGGCGTCATGGTTTCCGAAAAGGGTCTGAGGTGACTGACTGGGGATTATTCTGCCGCGGCGGGCTGTTCGATGGAAGTTGCTGCAGGATATGGGCCTGCTAGGACGGTGGTGCTGGGGCCGTCGAGGGGCCATCGGTCGAGTACACGACGGATATCATCGAGGTCGATTTTTTCCACAATCTGGAGATCGTCGGAGACGGAGCGGTAGCTGCCCTTGTGGGCCCATTCGACTCCAATACTAAACAGTCGACGCTGCGGTCGCTCGCCCCCGAGCACAACGCGTCCAGCCAGTTTGTTTCGGGCCTGCTCCAACTCCGCTGCGCTGATGCCAACTCCCGCTCCATCACGGCCTAATGCGGCCTGCCCCGCCGCATCCTGATAGATTTCTTGGATGCGAGCCAGCAGTTCTACGACGTCCTTGGCATCGCAGGAAAGCTGCGTTCCAAACAGGCCAGCGTCCAGAAAATCATAGTGGTGGCAGGAAGCATGCTCGGCCTCACCTGAATCGACCAGCGACCAGTAGAGCCGGCTGCCGGAGTCGTCCCCTAGGATTGTCGCCAGCAATTTTGAAGCAAAGCGATCTGCATTGTCTCCCGCCGGACCTGCCGAAAGTCGCACGGCATATTCCAGCGACGCAGTCGGACGCGTTATGTATTCGAGGCTGGAACTGCTGCCCGCCGGTCGAGGCTCGAAGGGTACGCGGCGGGGCGGCGATGCCATGGGCTCCCAGTCACCGCAGAAGCGTCGTGCCGACTCCACGAGTTCGTTGAAGTTGACGGCGCCGCTGGCCGCCAGCACGATCGTGCCCGGGGCATAGCGGCGGCGGTGGTAGTCTCGCATGGCCTCGACGCTCAACGCCTCGATCGACTCAACTGTGCCGAGCACGCTTCTGGCCAGTGGATGGCTGCCGAAGAAAGCAGCACGGCAACGATCATCGGCGCCAAAGGGCGGTTGATCGTCGTACATCCGGATCTCTTCCAAGATGACGAGCTTCTCGGTTGCAAAATCCTCGGCTCGCAAGGCTGGCCGCATCATGCGGGCCAAGAGCGATGTGGCCTCGACCTGCTGTTCGGGGAGAACAGCGGCGTGGTAGACGGTGTCTTCTTCGCTTGTGAAAGCATTGGCGCTGGCCCCCATCCAGTCGAAGCGTCGATTGATTTCGTCGGCCGAGAGGTCGTGGGTGCCCTTAAAAACCATATGTTCGAGGAAGTGGCTGGCACCCCACAGATCGTTGGACTCATCTCGGGCGCCGGTCTTTACGAAGAAACCAACGCTCGTGGAGAGGGCAGCGTCGGTGATCTCCGCGATGATGTCGAGGCCGTTGTCGAGCTGTTCATGCAGAAACTTCAATCGGCACCTCCAAGGGTTCCTTGCCCAGCGACACGACCGAAAGCTCGCAGGGTGGATTTGCAGCCAACCAGCCCTCAATTGATGCAATGCTGAGTCGGTCGTAGCGAGTGAGTTCTGCGGCGAGAGTGCGAACCATGCCGAGGTGATACCACTGTCTCGCAATGCCACCGGCCCGGGCCGCGCTCGATTCCTGCTGCATGACCAAAGCGCTTTTGGCCCGCGCTTTGACGCGATCCAGTTCCGCGGCTTCCAGAGTGCCAGGCAGACGGGCAATTTCTGCAAGCATCACATCGAGCGTTTCTTGGGCGCGTGCGGCGCTTGTGCCTGAGTAGCAGATGGCCGACGCAAAATCTCGCAGGGTATGATAGCCCGCCGATACGCTGTAACAGAGACCGCGCCGCTCTCGTACTTCCGAGAACAGCCGCGAACTGGAGCCTCCGCCAAGGATCGCCAAGGCTGCAGTCGCCTCATAGGAATCATCCGAGCGGTAGGGCGGCAACGACCACGACACCGCAATGTGTGTTTGCTGCGACTCGTGTGGCACGTGGCGAAATCGTGGCCCACGCGAACCAGACTGCACCGGCTCCGCGACGCCGGTGTTCCAATCGCCCAGCAAAACCTTGATACGACCCACAAAATCGTCCCAGTCGATCCGGCCGGCAATAGCGATGATCGTTGCTGCTGGCCGCACGTGGGCGGCGACGAAAGATCGCACCGCATCGATGCCGAGTTGCTCAACATCAGCCGAAATGCCCTCGGAGGGCATTCCCCACGGGGCCGGATAACGCAGCTGCCGCAGCGCCGACATCGCCCGATGGGCAGGATCATCCTCTGTGCCGGCAAGATTTTGCAGCACCATCTGCCTCGCGTTTTCCAATTCCTCTATTGTCAGGAGCGGCCGGCGGAGAATATCGGCGTAAATCGGCAGAGCGACCGGAAGTTGGCGGGCGACCATGGCGCCTGAAAAGCTGGAGTGGCTCGTAGAAACCGATTGGGACCACTGCACGCCGGCCCCCTCTAGGTCTTCTACGATTTGGCGGCTCGTGCGTTTGCCTGCGCCCCGCAGCATCATCTCGCCGGAGAGCGTGGCTAATCCGCACCGACCGGCACCGTCGTAAACAGCACCGGCAGGAGTGTGAAACGCGATCGCGACTGATTCAAGACCGGGCAGGTGCTCTCCCAAGAGCACGATGCCGTTGTCGAGTGTGGTGGAAAAGAGTGTCTGCGTCACAGTCGGGCTGAAAGCATGAAAGCGGGATTGATTCGAAGGGTTTAATTTTGACGGGCCGTGTGGCCTGAGAAGCAACGAGGCTAGGAAATGGCAGCGAAGCTTGAGGAGGGCAGGCATGCCTCAGGCACGACCAACTCCTGAAGGGGCGCGTCAACCACTTTGTACACGGTTTTCGTCCGATGAAAACCGATCCGCTGATACAGCCGCACTGCCCGCCAATTGTCCGCCGTTACCTCCAGAGATGCCCGTCGCAGACCGTGTCGCTGAAATCCAGCCAAGGCTTGATCGATCAGGCAGGTCCCAAGGCCCCGGCCTCTGTGTTCTGGCACAACGCCCACATTCTGGATGGATCCCCCGCACGACTTGTCCACGATACCTTGGATCGTGGCACACCATTGCAAATCCTCTGGAGCATGGCCCCAGGCCACCAGCCACGTGGCCTCGGGCAAAAAGCCAGGCTTGCCTTGGATCTCTCGCATGAGCCGTCGACAGCCCTCCAGATTACCCAAGCACGGAAACACACGTGCGTCGATTTCAGCTCGAAAAGACCTGTGTTTTGTGCGGGCATGCACATCCAGCAAGGAATCGTTCCAAGCCACAAACCGATATCCTGGGAGAAGGGGCCGCACGCAGCGGGCCGCAGATAGATCCGTATCCATTCGAAATCGCTTGAAGTAGGTCGATTCCATAGCATCTCTCCGGTGGCCGTCGTGCTCTCTGACAATAAGAATACGCTCTGTTTTGGTCAACGCGCCGGTATTGCCGGAGGGACATAAACTTGTGTATAATTTTTTGATGCCTCAAAAAATGTTTTTTTGTGATTCAAAATCTGTGGTTCTCCGGGTGGCTTTTTGGATCGTTTTTGCCTGTTTTTCATCGGCGGCCATGGCCACCGATGGGGCCGACTCCCTGCGGGTTGTGGTCACTACAACCGTTGTGGCCGACCTAGTGCGGCATGTAACCGGTGGTCGGGTGGTGGTGGATTGTCTGATGGGGCCTGGCATCGATCCGCACAGCTATAAGGCCACGCCTCGGGATGCCGATCGATTGGCCCGGGCAGATCTGGTGGTTGCCTCGGGCTTGCGATTGGAAGGCAAGCTGGCTGAACTGCTTGCGCGGTTGGGGGATCGCCTGCCCGTGGTGAGTGTGGCCGATGCGCTCCCGCGAGACAAGTTGCTGGAAGTTTCTCCGGGCCTCTTTGACCCGCACGTCTGGTTCGATGCTGCCCTCTGGAGCGGCTGCCCAAGTTCTGTGGCTGAGGCAATGGCGGCAATCGATGCCGACGGTGCAGATGGCTACCGCGCACGCGCCAAAGACTACGCGGCCGAGTTGCAATCGCTGGACCGCCAAATCCGCGAGAGGATTGCCACGATCCCCATTCAAAAGCGAGTGCTTGTCACGGCGCACGATGCCTTCCGCTATTTTGGCCGGGCCTATGGCATTGAAGTGATTGGCGTGCAGGGCACAAGCACCACCAGCGAGGCAGGGCTCAACGATATCAATCGTTTGGTCGACCGCGTCGTGACTCAAAAAATTCCCGTGGTTTTTGTCGAGACGAGTGTGTCGGACAGGAATGTCACGGCGCTGCGGGAAGGAGCCAGTGCACGCGGCCAAAATGTCGCACTTGGGGGTCGGCTCTATTCCGACTCGCTTGGCGGGCTTGGGAGCGGTGCAGAAACACTCGCAGAAGCGTTGCGAGCCAACGTCGATGCAATCGTGAAGGGACTCGCTGGAGAACATTAGGCATGAGTCATGATGTGAAATGTCACGATTTGGAATTTCACGATGTGACGGTGGCCTATGGACGACGGCCTGTGCTCTGGAATATCGATCTTTCTATTGATGGGCCCGGCTTGTTTGGAGTGATCGGACCCAATGGAGCAGGCAAGAGCACGTTGGTGAAGGCGGCGTTGGGGTTGGTGCCGTTGGTGGGCGGCCACATACGATTATTCGGACGCCCATTGGAGCAGGTGCGGCCTCGCATTGGCTATGTGCCGCAGCGAGAAACGGTGGACTGGGATTTTCCAGTGAGTGCGGTGGAAGTCGTGCTCATGGGCACGTACGCCCGACTGGGCTGGTTTCGGCGGCCTGGTGCGGCTCAGCGGACGCTGGCCCGCGAATGCTTGGATCGGGTGGGGTTGGGAGAGATTGCCGACCGCCAGATCGGCCGGCTCTCAGGCGGCCAGCAGCAGCGAGTGTTTCTGGCCAGAGCCCTTGCACAGCAGGCAGACCTCTATTTTCTGGACGAGCCCATGGCAGGCGTCGATGCCCGATCACAGGATCAAATCTTTCGCGTTCTTTCCGAATTGCGGGCCGATGGAAAGCTTGTGGTGGTTGTGCACCACGACCTTCGCACGGCAGGAGAGTGGTTTGATTCGGTGGCGCTGATCGACATGCGGTTGGTGGCGGCCGGGCCTACGGCCACGGTACTCACGCAGGTGAATCTGCGGCGTACCTACGCAGGCCATCTGGATGTGCTGGATGAGTTGGGCCGCGCGGTCGAGCAGCGAGGGCGCACGCCATGATTGCCCTGCCGACGATTCCTTACAACACGCTGGTGGTGGCCGCCGGCGTGGCCGCCGTTGGCTTTGCAGCCGGAGTGGTTGGCAGTCTCGGCGTGTTGCGGAAGCGGGCACTCGTTGGGGATGCAGCTGCGCACGCCACGCTCGTCGGCGTCGCTGTGGCTTTTCTGATGACGGGCCGTCGCGACCTGCCCGTGTTGTTGTTGGGGGCGTTCATTGCAGCGGTGACCAGCCTTGGGGTACTCGTGTTGCTGCGCCGCGTGACCCGCACTCGCGATGATGCCGCAACGGCAATCGTGCTCGGAGTTTCGTTTGGGCTTGGCATTACGCTCGTATCAGGCATTACCGCCCGGGGCATTCCAGGCGGCGCTGGCCTCGAACAATTTCTGCTGGGTCATACCGCCGCACTTACTGCTGCCGATGCGGTGCTGTTGGCTGGCGTATCGGCGGCGGCAGTGCTGCTGCTCGTGATTGGGTTCAAGGAAGCCACGCTCGTGGCATTCGATGCCGCATTTGCCGCAGCGTCGGGCTTGCCCGTGGCGATGATTGACTATGCCTTGGTGACGCTCGTGGCGGTGATGGTGGTTGTGGGTTTACCGGCGGCCGGTGCAGTGCTTGTGACGGCGCTCGTGGTGATTCCACCTGTGGCGGCGAGGCAATGGACCGACCGGGTTACGACCATGCTTGTGCTGGCTGGATGCTTTGGCCTGATCGCAGCACTCGTCGGAGTGGGGCTCAGTGCCGCTGTGCCGCGACTCTCCACCGGGCCGGTGGTTGTGCTGGTGGCTGCGTCAATTTTCGTTGTGTCGTTTGTTGGATCGCCTTCAAGGGGCTGGCTAGCCCGCTGGCGGCGGCAGCGGGCAGTCGCCCGAGGATGGGCTGAGGGTCGCATCATCGAAGCGGCCCTGCACGCGATGCAGGCATCGGCTTCCGGTAGTTTTAGCCGACACAGTATCGAGTCTTGTCTGGGTGCTACGGTTGCTACGAATCGGGCTTTAGGTCGGGCGTGGCGGGGGCTGTTGCTGCGACACGCCATCGAGCCAGTGCCCGCCAGCGAAGCCTCGGCGTTGGCCAACGATAGCTCGCACGGCATCTCGCTCTGGCGGCTCACGGACAAAGGCAAAGGGGAAGCGATCGAGCGAGCCCGTCGGCTGGCGGTCTGGGGGGATGTGCTGGCAGTTGCATCAGGGGATGCCCGCGCCTTTCTCACGATCGATCTACCGCCCCCCGAAGCGGTGTTCGATGCGGCGAGGCTTCATGCGATCCGTGCAACCGTTGCGGCCTCTAGGCCCTGATTGACAAGGAAATGGAATGGCGTCGCTCGTGTCTGAATTTGGCGCAATGCACGCGTGGGCGATTGCGACGGCGGCTGTGGTGTCGGCGGGCTGCGCCTTGGTTGGCACGCTCTTGGTTGTCCGCCGGATGAGCTTGGTGGGCGATGCAATCAGCCACGCTGTGCTGCCTGGAATCGTTGTGGCAGTGCTGGCTGGTGGTCGGCCGGGTGGTGTGCTTGTGCTGGTTGGTGCCGTTGCGGCCGGGTTGCTCACCGTCTGGCTCACGCAGTTGCTCTCCACACAGGGCGGGCTGGCAGAGGATGCTGGAACGGGTGTTGTGTTTACGACGCTCTTTGCCTTGGGCGTCGTAATCGTTACCGCTGCGGCATCTCGAATCGATCTGGATCCAACGTGCGTGCTCTATGGCGTCTTGGAACTTGTACCCTTTGATACGGTGGAGATCGTCAGTGTGAATGTGCCTCGGGCCATGCTGACAGCCACCGTTGTTTTCTTGCTTCTTGCGTCAGCGGCATGGCTGACGTGGAAGACCCAGGTGTTGACCGCATTTGACCCCGATGCCGCGCGCGCGGTGGGTGTGCCTGTCGGATTCGTTACGACGGGGTTGATGGCTGCAACGGCACTGGCCACAGTGGCGAGCTTTGAAGCCGTAGGGGCCATCCTCGTAGTGGCGATGCTCGTGGTGCCGGCTTCGGCAGCAGAGTTGCTCGTTCACCGGCTCCATCACATGGCTTTTGTGGCAATCGCTTTGGCCGTGGCTGGCGCCGTTATCGGCTACATGGCCGCATGGTATTTCAATACCAGTGCCGCCGGTATGATGGCCGTTGTGCTGGGGTTTGAGTATCTGGTGGCAGCAGTGCTTGCCCCCGATGACGGCATCCTCTCGCGGTTGGCCCGTCGGATGTGGCTGGCTTGGAGAGTTCTCTGTGAGGATCGATTGGCAGCGATTTGGCGAGCCGAAGAGGCCGCAGCCATTCAGCCAGCCCACGCCACGGCGTCGGTAGTTTCGGCTACGCCGAATATGACGCAGGTGCCACCCAGCAGATTTTCTCAGCGACTCGCACTGACATGGTTGGCTTTCAGTGGTCGCGTTGCTGCGGTGGATGGTGGCTGGAAACTCTCGGCACAGGGCCGCGAAGAGGCTGGTGTCATCGTGCGATCGCACAGGCTCTGGGAGGCGTGGCTGGGACGCCACGCCGACATCCCTCTGGATCACCTCCATCCACCGGCCGAATGGGTTGAACATCACTTGGGGGCCGCGGTGCGAAATCGCATTGAGGCAGAAGTAGGCCAGCAGGGCAGCGACCCCCACGGCCGCACGATTCCACCTGAAAGCGAAGGTAAAGGCGAAGGTGAAGAATAGAATGCCGGTTCAGTGCCTCATCGACGCGGTTCTGCGATGCGGCACACCGTGCCGCGACTGGCCAGAGACCGTGACACCATGCGGCGGAGTGTGGCGAGGTTAGCCCGATCTTTTGCTGGCGAGATCTTGCCATCGACGCCTTCTTTTGGCGTTTCCAGAATCAGAGGAATGCCAGCCAGCATCGGGTG